>JANLQB010000495.1:0-1557 GCA_031367565.1 Verrucomicrobiota bacterium | reverse complement strand
ATTCGGCCGCGTCTCTTCCATCATCGCCTTGGCGGAAAGCATCTGCGCCTGCGCGAGGTGCAGGCTGGCTTCGACGTTCGAGGCATCCAGCCGCGCGAGCACCTGCCCGGCGTCCACTTTCATCCCCTCCTCCACCATGACTTCCACGACTTTCCCGGTGAACTTCGAGGACACCGTGGCGGCGCGGCGCGCGGTGACGTAGCCGGAGGCATTGAGCAACGTCTTCCCGCCGCCGCTCACCGCCGCGCGTGCAGGTTCCGTTTTCACCTCCATCGCGGAGGGTCCGCGTTTCCACAAAAGCGCCCCACCCGCGGCTGCGGCGAGGAGGAGCAAAACGATGATCCACGGAGCACGCGAGGGCGGCGGGCCGGGGCGGCGGTCGATGCGCAAGTCGTCGAGGCTGGTGCTCATACCGGTGCGGATTCTGCCGCGCGGCGGAAAATGTCAAGCGGCGCGGCGGTGCGGATTGCGAAAGTGTCATCATCCGTCCTTTGACACGCGTGGCCGGCGGGAGTCCGCTGGCTTTCACGTTCCCTTGTTCATGAAAAATCTCGCCAGTATTTCCTCCGCAGTCGTGATCCTCGTCCAAAGCTTCACCGGGACGCCCGCGCGGGCGGACGAATATGCGGATCTCGTGAACAGCTTCGGCGGAGTGACGAACGTGATCGGCATTCATCAAGCGGTGACGAACAACCCGGACGGCACGGGCGTCAACTTCTGGCAGCCCGCGTTTGAAGGCGCGCCTGCGAGCAGCGTCGCGCTGTCCGGCCCGCACATCGCGAATGCGGATGCGTTTGGGAATCTCTACATCGCGGACAAGTTCAGCCATTCCATCTTAAAGATCACGCCGGATGGCCGCGTGCATACTTTCGCGGGAACTCACGTCGCGGGCTTCAATGGCGACGGCCCGGCACCCGCAAACACGCTCCAGCTCAGCGTTCCCAATGGGCTCTACGTTTTTCCAAACGGCGTCGTCTATCTCCTCGATCCGGGCAATCGCCGCATCCGCCGCGTCGGCCTCGATGGCATGATGACGACCATCGTGACGAATCCCGTGACCGAGCCGGGCCAGACACCCGCTTCCGGGTGGGACTGGTATCCGTCTGGCCGCGGCCTTTGGGTCAGCCCCGACGAGCAGTTGATCTATTTTACAAACGAGTTCGCGCCGATTCCGCCGATCGTCGTTGGTGTTAGTATTGCCCTTGGTGCGACGGTGAAAAAGTGGACGCCGACGCGCGGCATCGAAGTCGTGTGCAGCAAGGCGGTTGGTTTCCGAAATCCGGGGAACCTCGCGGTGAATCCCGTGGACGGAAAACTCTACGTGACCGACCGCGCGGAGGAAGACACGACCTTCGCCGCGCAAGGGCTTTTCCGCATCGACGGCCCCAACGCTCGCACACGGATGACGGGAGATGCTTCACAGCCCGTCGCGGGTGAAAGTCAGCCCGCAATCACCAGCTTCATCGAGCAGCCACGCGGGATCGCCTTTCTGCCAAACGGCGCGTATTTCCTCTGCGCGCACAAGGGTAGCAACGGCGCAAACGTCTGGTACGTGGA
>JANLQB010000491.1:0-1501 GCA_031367565.1 Verrucomicrobiota bacterium | reverse complement strand
CCGCGCTCGTCGGACTGCTGATCCATCTCGCCGTGCGCAACGAATTCGGCGAAGCCGCCGGAGCCATCGCCGCCACGCTTTTCCTATCCCTGCCGCTCGTCCGCGAACACACCGCGACGCTCCTGCCCGCGATGCTCTGCACGGCCTTCATGTTCGCCGCGGCCATTGCGTTCACCCGATTTTTGGAACGAAAGAATTGGTCCGATGCGCTTTTGTTCGGCACGACCGCGTTGCTCGCAATGCTCGCGGATCGGGCGGGCTGGGCCATCCTGCTTTTCCTCCCGCTGGCCATTCCAATGCCGAGAAAATGGCGGTGGCTTCTGCCCCTCGTCATGTTGGTGGCGATGGAGGTTTGGCGCACGATCGTCGGTTCCGCGCGAGGAACACTTGCCTTTTACGCCACGCAACTCGCCGCCGCCCTCGGCGTCATCCTTTTGCTGATCACAGTTCCCAGCCTCATCCGCAAAATCGCCCGCCCCACCGAACGCACTCCTTTCTGGAACTGCGCCGCTGCGTTGCTGATCGGCGTTTTACTCTTCGCCACGCTTGCGCCCGGCGAACTAGATCCCGCCCGGCTGCTTCCCGCGATTCCCGCCGCGATCCTCTTCGTCGTCGCCGGATGCGCCGCGATTGCGAAACGTCTCGGGCGATCCACCGGCTTCATCATGCTCATCGCCGGAGTGCTCACGCTCGTGCTTTCCGAAACCGTCATGGTCACGTGGCGCGCGAAGAAATGGAGCGGCTTCCATTCGCTCGCCGAGATCGTGCTGAATTCCGGCGACCACCCGCAGGCGCGCATCCTCGTGTGCTCCGATCCGACCGGCGAAGGCATGTTCATTTCCGAAATCGCGATGGGCGAAGCCCGCCCCGCCCGGCTCATCGAACGCGCGGACCATTTATTCGCGAACACCAAATTTACCGACGACGAAGACCTCGCAAACCTCGTCGGCGCGCGGCATTTCGACTACATCGTCTTCGACGAATCGAACCCCGACCTCGATCACTCGACCCAGCACGACACGCTCCGCCGCGTGCTCCACGAAAATTCGGACCGCTTCTGGGAGATGTCATCCTCGCCCGTCATTCGCGACGGCATCGCACAAGATTCGCCCGTCCGCCTTTACCGGGTGACGGGCAGGGACTGACTAATTTCCCGTGGCGCGCCCGGTTTTTACGCGCTACACGCCCCCCTTCTATTTTTCCAAAACATGAGATTCATCCAAAACCTAATTGCCCCCGCGCTCCTCACCGTCACCACCCTGCCCGCGCTCGCTGGCAAATGGGATGACATGGATTACGGCCGGTTCCTGTCCGCCACGTTCACGAATGCGGAAGGCAAGACCACGCTCGATGGCAAAGGTTGCGCGACCAACAAAGGCGTGGCCGTGAAGCTCGGCGCGGAGGCGCGGGCAGCGATGCTTTTTGATACGGAATGCGTGCGGATGGCGGGCGGATGGACGGGCGGTTGGTTGAAATTGAAAGGCGTCGTTTTCGACGGAGG
>JANLQB010000484.1:0-2224 GCA_031367565.1 Verrucomicrobiota bacterium | reverse complement strand
CTCGGCTCTCAGCGCGATCTCGCCCTCGTTCTTTCCGGCAAGAATCGTGATCCCGCTCAAGCCCAGGTTATCGACGATGACGCCGTGCGGCAGGTTATCGACGTCGAAGCGCAGATCGCCGTTCGCGTCGTTGCGTTTGATCTTCACCCACGCGGGAATGATCTCGCCGGGCGCGATCGTGATCTCGAATGGCTTTGCGGGATCTTGCGCTTGCCGCGGAGTCGCGGGCGTCACTTTTTCGAGAGTGTCGCCGGGCGCGGCGGGCTCGAGCGCGACGTAAATCTGCGGCTCTTTCGCGATCGTCGGCGTCCCGAGATTGTTCACGTCGCGCGTCACCGGTTGGTCCGCGATCTTCGCGGTCGCGAGCACTTTCACCTTCGTCCACTCGGCGGCCTCCAGCGCCTTCGCGCCGGGGAGTGCGACGAGGGTTCCTCGCGCGTTGAGATGGCCGGCCTGGATGATGAGTGGCTGGGAAACCTGGTAACCTTCGGGGATGCCGGTGATCTCGATGGAAACATCGCCGTCGAAGCCATCCACGCGATCCGCAGTGACGGTGAAGCTCTGGCCGCTGCCGGCGTTGATCGCGAGGTTCACATTGTCGATGCGCGCGGAGAAGTTTTCCTGCGCGGCGCGGACGATCAATTGATAGGCGAAATTTTCCCCGCCAAGCCCGCGGCTGTCGCTCACACGGACGAGATACGAGCCATCGGCGGGCGCGATGAAAAGCAGGCGCGAATCGCGGCCGGCCTTGCGGTCGCCGTCGTCGTCGTTGGCAAAATAAAGCGGGAAGACAGGCAGGCCGTTTGCGACCAGTTTCGCGCCGGGCGGACGGGGTTCGACGATGTAGCACGGCTGATCGAGCGCGTGGGCGCTGGGCGAAGTGCCGAAGTAAGTGCGGCGCGCGCCGTTGTTTTGGTAAAGCGCGAAACCGCTATCTGGGCCTTCGGGCGCGCGGAAAAGTTTTACGATTTCGCCGTTCATCCACAGCCATTGGTTCAGCTCCATCTCGCGCCAGTTTTCCACGCGGACGTCGCCGGAGGTCGCGGAATCGACAGCGCGGAAGGCGATGGAGGAATCGCGCACGGCTTGCATCAGCGCGCGCTCGATGGGTTTCCCATTCGCGTCGAGGACTTCGATTTTCGTATCGACCGGCGAGCCGCGTTCCGCCGCGTGTGTTTCTATTGCCCACACGCTGCCCTTCTTCGCGTCGAATTTGCAAAGATCGCGGTCGCCGTTTGCGCCGATCCTTCCGGCAAAGGCGGCGGGCACGGCGACCGCGACCGCTTGGGCTGGTTCGTCGTTCGGCTCGGCTTCGAGCACGAGCGCGAGTTCGCTCACGGCGATTTTGAGCCCGGCGCGGTGGCGAAACTTGGCGGGATCGAGCGCGATCGGCATCTCGCCGGGTCCGGCGGCGGTCACTTTCATCTTTCGATCCGCGGGAAGGTTGAAGCCGGTGAGTTCCACCTCGCCCTCGTGGTTGGCGCCGACGCTCAGCGGGAAGGTGCCGGTAACGAACGCGAGTTCGCCTGCGTCGAGTCGGAAAAAGTGTTCGGCGGAGCCTCCGAATTGCGCGTCGCTCACGACGATCGTGTAGCGACCGTCGCGTGGAATTTTGGCAGCGATCAGCGGGTCGCCGGATGCGCCGAAGTTGTGATTCGTCGTGAGGACTTTTCCGTCGGCGTCGAGAAGCGTGAGGACGGCGTTTGTTTTCGAGCCGAGCGGTTTTGCGACGAGATCGAAGATGAGCGTCTGGCCGGCTTTGGCGTCGAAGCTGAGACGCACGCTTTCGCCCGGTTTTGCGAGCGTGCCCCAGATTCCGGCGGGGAGTTTTACTTCGGGCGCGGCGGAGATTTGCGGGAGGTCGTCCACGAAGAGCTTCACCCATCCGGCGTTCTTTCCGTCCGCGCCGGTGAGGGAAATGTCGTAGCTGCCCCGTGGGACGGTGGCGTCGGCGGCGATAAAAAGCTGCGCCTCATTCGCGTTCGCACCGTCGGAGAATTGGACCCGGATGCGCGGATCGCTCGCGAGGGCGGCGCGCAGTCCGGCGAGATCGCTGCCGCGCAAAATAACGCGCGATTCCACTCCACGCTGCACTCCGCGCGGTTCGATGCTGCCGAGTTTTGCCGGCGGGATCGCGAGCGGTTGGGCGTCCTTCGTTTGGTAAAAGCCAAGCGTGCCGTCCACACGCCCCGCGACGAAACCCGCGCCGTCGGCGAGGAAGGCG
>JANLQB010000429.1:0-1836 GCA_031367565.1 Verrucomicrobiota bacterium | reverse complement strand
GATGTCGTCGTCACGCTGCCGCGGGAACTCGCGGAGATCGAGCCGCGCGTGCGCGATGTCATCAACGCGGAGGTGACGCGCGGGCGGCTGAATGTCGTGATCGCTTGTCATCACAGCGGGCCTGGGGCGGAGGCGGCGCTTTTGGATGCGAAACTCGCGCGCAGCTATTACAAAGCGATCGTCGATTTGCAGAAGGAACTCGGCGCGGTTGGTGAGATCGGGATCGAGACCATCCTGCGCGCGCCGGGCGTGATGCGGACGGCGGATGCTGCGCCGGAGCCGGAGGATGCGTGGCCGCTGGTGCAGGCGGCGCTGGCGGATGCGCTTGGCGATTTGGTGAAGATGCGGGAGCGCGAGGGAAAAAATTTGGCGAAGGATCTCATCAAGCGGTTGAAAATCGTGCGGACGGCGGTGCGGGAGATTCGGAAGCTGCAACCGGCAGTGGTGCAGCGTTACCGGCAGACGCTGCACGATCGGGTGGCGCGCGCGGGAGTCGATCTGGCGCTGGATGATGACCGGCTCGTGAAAGAGATCATTTTTTTTGCCGACAAGTCAGATATCACGGAAGAGCTGACGCGGCTCGACAGTCACTTCGCGCAGTTCGCACATCACCTTCGAAAAGATGAAGCGGTCGGGCGGACGCTCGAATTTATGAGTCAGGAAATCGGGCGCGAATTCAACACGCTCGGGGCGAAGGCCAATGATGTGCAGATTTCGCAACTCGTGGTGGCGTGCAAATCCGAGATGGAGAAGATCAGGGAACAAATCCAAAACATTGAGTAGCCTCGTCCGACCCCTTTCACCTGATGACCAGCCGGAGTTTTCGCGGCGTGGAATCCTCTTCGTTGTCTCCGCGCCGAGCGGCGCGGGAAAAAGCACGCTGCTGAATGCGCTGCGGCCCACGGCGGGTTTTGTGTATTCCGTTTCCTGCACGACGCGCGCGCCGCGGCCCGGCGAGATGGACGGCGAGGATTACCATTTTATTTCGACGGAAGATTTTGAGCGGCGTCTCGCGGCGGGCGATTTTTTGGAGCACGCGGAGGTTCACGGGAATCGCTACGGCACGCTGTGCTCCAATGTGCTCGCGCTGCTGGAAGCGGGAACCGATGTGCTCATCGACATCGATACGCAGGGTGCGGCGAGCATCCGCGCGAATGGTGGCGAGTTGATTCACGATTCGCTCGTGGATGTGTTCATCATGCCGCCGAGCATGGAGGAGTTGCGTCGCCGTCTGCTGAAGCGCGGCACGGAGACGCCGGAGCAGATCGAGATTCGACTCGGCAATGCGACGCAGGAAATGGAGGCGTGGCGCGATTACCGTTACACGATCATCACAGGCTCGGTGGAGGAGGACATCACGAAATTCCGCGCGATCATGCGCGCTGAGCGCTACCTCAGCCGGCGGCTGACTCTCGTGGCATGAGCGATCCGAAAAAGCCGTTCGTCGTGGTCGGCGTCTCCGCGAGCATCGCGGCTTACAAAGCCGCCGATCTGGTGAGCAAACTCGTGAAGCGCGGCTGCGATGTGCATGTCGTGATGACGGAACACGCGGGCGAATTTATCGGCGCGCTCACCTTTCAAACGCTTTCGCGAAATCCCGTGGTCACGAGCGCCGCGAATGCGCAGAGCGATTGGAAGCCGGGCCACATCGACCTCGCGGATCGCGCGGACCTTTTGCTCATCGCACCCGCGACCGCCAACGTGATCGCCGAACTCGCGCACGGTCTCGCGAATCGTCCACTCACCGAGATCGCGCTCGCGACACTTGCACCGATTTTGATCGCGCCCGCGATGAACGGAAAGATGTGGAATCACGCCGCGACGCAACACAACGTC
>JANLQB010000391.1:0-4025 GCA_031367565.1 Verrucomicrobiota bacterium | reverse complement strand
CGCGGATGCGCGAGCGGGAATTTAACCAGGCGGACGTGCTCGCGCAGCTCATCGCGGAGCGTCACGGTGAGCGCGTGCTGCATGCGCTGAAGCGTGTCCGTTACACCACCACGCAGACGCGGCTCGACCGCGAGGAGCGAAGGCAAAACCTGCGCAATGCCTTCCGCGTGCGGCACAGTCGCGACGTGTCAGGCAGCCACCTGATTCTCGTGGACGACGTTTTCACCACCGGCTCGACCGTGGATGAATGCGCCCGCGTCCTGAAAGAATCCGGCGCGGCGTCCGTGCGCGTCATCACGGTCGCGCGCGGGTGAGCGGGACGCGCATTTTGCTAGTGATCGGGGACCCGATGGGTGGAAGGTAGGCTCCATCGAAATGAGCGGCGTCACAAAACTTCTTGATGACATGCAGAACGGGGCGCCGTGCGCGGCGTGCGCGGCGGAAGAGTTGCTGCCGCTGGTCTATTCCGAGTTGCGTGTCCTCGCGGCCTCAAGGCTGGCCCGCGAGATTCCGGGCCAAACGCTTCAGCCGACCGCGCTGGTGCATGAGGCGTGGCTGCGGGTCGCCGACGGGGCTTTTCAAAATCGCGCGCACTTTTTCGCCGCAGCGGCCGAGGCCATGCGGCGCATCCTCGTCGAGCGGGCGCGCGCCAAGCACCGCGCCAAACGCGGCGGCGGCCAGCCGCACATCGAAGCCGATCTTGCGCAGATCGCAGCTCCCACCGCTGATGACGAAGAACTGCTCGCGGTGGACGAGGCGCTCGATGCGCTCGCGGCCTGCGATCCGCGCAAAGCGGATGTGGTAAAGCTGCGCTATTTCGTGGGCATGACTTTCGAGGAAATAGCGGAGGCGCTCGGCATCGCGCGCGTCACGGCGGTGCGCGATTGGGAATTCGCCCGCGCGTGGCTGCACCGGCGCATCAGCGCGAATGGAGGCCCGCCGCCGGCCTGAGGAATTCGCACGCGACCATGGGCGCAAAACTTTCTCCCGACGTGCGCGGTCAAGAGACGATCTTTCTTCACGCGCTGGCGCTGCCCGCGGAAGAGCGCCCGGCTTTTCTCCGGGAAATGTGTGGCGACGATTCCGAGACGCGCGCCCAGATTGAGGCGCTGCTGCGCGGACACGACGCCGCAGTTTTCATGAAAGTCCCAGCGGCTCCGCCGAGTGAAAATGGACCGGTGGATTCCGCCGCCGTGCCGGGCGCGCGCATCGGCGGCTATCGCTTGCGCGAGAAGATTGGCAGTGGCGGCTTCGGCACCGTCTGGGCTGCCGAGCAGGAGCACCCGCTGCGCCGCGAGGTGGCGCTGAAAATTCTCAAGCCCGGCCTGGACACGAGCGAAATCATCGCGCGTTTCGAGCAGGAAAGGCAGACGCTCGCGCTGCTGGAGCATCCGCACATCGCGCGCATTTTCGATGCGGGCGCGACCGAGCTGGGGCGGCCCTTTTTCGCGATGGAGCTGGTGCGCGGGAAAAAGATCACCGAGTTCTGCGAGGACGCGAGGCTCGGCCTGCGCGGGCGGCTCGCGCTTTTTGTCGAGGTCTGCCGCGCGGTGCAGCACGCGCATCAAAAAGGCGTCATTCATCGCGACCTCAAACCCTCGAATGTGCTCGTCGAAATGCACCGCGGACGGCCGGTGCCGAAGGTCATCGACTTCGGCATCGCCAAAGCCATGCAGCGCACGCCCGGCATCACGATCACCCTCGATGAAAAAGTGCTCGGCACGCCCGCCTACATGTCGCCCGAGCAAGCGCGCCCCGACCGCCAGGGCGTCGATACGCGCACCGATGTGTATTCGCTCGGCGCGCTGCTTTACGAGTTGCTGACTGGCTGCACTCCCTTCGATGCCGAGACGGCGATGCAGCACAGCATGGATGAAGTGCAGCGGCTCATCTGCGAAGTGGATCCGCCGCGGCCTTCGACGCGCGTGAGTGTGACGGGACACGATGCGGCGAGTTCATTTTTCCCCTTTGGTCGCGTTCGTCCTTTCTCCAGCGACCTCGATTGGATTGTGATGAAGGCGCTCGAAAAAGATCGCGCCCGGCGCTACGCGAGCGCCGACGATTTCGCCCAGGACATCGAGCGCTACCTGGCGGATGAGCCGGTGGTGGCCGCGGCACCGAGCACGGCCTACCGGCTGGGAAAATTTGTGCGCCGGCATCGCGTGGCCGTCACGACGATTGCGGCGATCGTGCTCGCATTTTTCACCGCCGCCGTCCTGATCGCACGCGAAGCCGTCCGCGCGCGCCAGGCGGAGGCGATCGCCGGGAACCAGCTCCGCGCGATGAGCCGCTCCGATCAGGCCATCGCCAATACGCACCTGCGCAATCACGAAACGAACATGGCCATCGCGTATCTCTCGCGCGCCATCCAGAATGACCCGCACAACACTGCCGCGCAGGAACTCCTGCTCAGCACGCTTGTCCACGGCGAGGGCCTGCGTGATCCATTGCCGCGACTCGTTTTGAAACACGACGGTCCCATCCGTTCGGTAAACTTCAGTCCGGATGGCACGCGTATCGTCACCGCGAGCGACGATCATACCTCCCGCATTTGGAGTTCCACGACGGGTGCGCAAATCGGCGCGCCGCTGCGGCACGAAGGCGCGGTGGAAAGCGCGAGCTTCGATACCGAAAACGCGCGCGTCGTCACGGCGAGCCGCGATGGCACCGCACGGGTTTGGAATGCGGTAAGCGGAGAGCAGATCGGCGCATCCCTCGTGCATCCCGGTCCCGTCACGTCCGCGATGTTCAACCGCGAAGACACGCACTTGCTCACCCTCTGCGGCGATACGGCCTACACTTGGGAAGTCGCCGCGCTGCGGCTGAGCCACCGACTGCAAGTCGCCGAGGGCGCGACGATGCACGCCGCCACGTTCAGTCCGAATGGCACGATGATCGCCACCGCGTGCGAAGATGCGACGGTGAAAATCAGTTCCACCACGACCGGGGATCAACTGCCGAATCCGATCCGTCCGGGCGCACCGGTGCTGGATATTGGTTTCAATCCCGACGGTCGCGAAGTCATCGCCGCCAGCGGCACGACCGCACGCGTGTGGGAAATCGAGCATCTTCAACCTGTCGGCGCACCCCTGGGACACGATGCGCTGGTGCGGCGCGCGCTGTTCAGTCCGGACGGCACGCGCATTCTCACCATCGCCGCAAACTCCGCCCGGCTTTGGCGGCGCTCCGACACGTCGGCGTTTGGCGATCCGATGCCGCACGACGCCCAGATCACCGGCGGCACGTTCAGCCCGGATGGCACGCGTATCGTCACCTTTGGCGAAGACCGCACCGCGCGCATTTGGGACGCCTCGAGCGGAAGGCCCATCACCGCTCCGCTGCGGCACGATGCCGCCGTGCTCGCCGCCGCGTTCAGCCCGGATGGCACACGCATCGTCACCGCAGGCGCGGATGGCACCGCCTATGTTTGGGACGCCGCCGTTCCTCCGAAATCCTCGGCGACACCGCTGCCCCATCGCAACGAAGTCCGCGCGATCGCGTTCAGTCCGGACGGCCAGCGCGTCGTCACGGCCTGCCTGGACTGGACGGCGCGCATTTGGAACGCCGCGAGCGGTGCCCCGATGGGCCCGCCTCTGCCGCATGGTGCGCCCGTGATGAGCGCGTGCTTCGACCGCGAAGGACTCCGCGTCCTCACCGCCAGCGGCGATACCGCCCAACTCTGGGACGCCGCGACCTGCCTGCCGATCGGCGCTCCGCTGAAACACGGAGGCAAATTGACCAGCGCCTGCTTCAGCCCGGACGGCACACGCATCGTGACGTGCGGCGAAAATGCCGCCGCGCGGCTTTGGAAATTGCAGCCGGCTGCCCGGCAGTCGCCCATTCCGGCAGACGCAGTGGTCGCCGTGGAAAGTTCGCTCGGCCCATTTCACCACGCGGCCACGGTCTGCGCCGCCGAGTTCAGCCCCGATGGCGCGCGTTTCGCCACGGCCAGCGCGGACAAAACCGCCCGCCTTTGGGACGTCGCGACTGGCCAGCAGATCGGCTCGCCGCTACCGCACGAACAC
>JANLQB010000381.1:0-4070 GCA_031367565.1 Verrucomicrobiota bacterium | reverse complement strand
CGGATGTTGTGCGTCGAGCCGGATGCGCCTTCGATGAAACTCACCACGCCGCCGAGTTCCATCTCCAGCTCCTGCGCTGCGAGTCCGTAGAAGCTCGGCGAGCGCACATCGCGGCCCGAGCGCGTGCCGATGGTGTGCGTTGAGTGATTGAAAATGAGAGCGCGCGTTTTCCCATCGCCGCCGCGGAAATCGAGCACGGGCAATTGCGCATCGAACGGTCCGGTCGGCTGCACTTTCACGCCGGCCTCGGCGGAAGGATTCAGCCACGAGATCGCGCTGTCGCCGAGCAGCAGACGGCTGTTCGCGCCGACGGTGCGCTCTTCGCCGAGCTGGAAAAAGAGTGCGGCTTCCGCGAGCCGGGAGTTTGCATCCTGCACGGATTTCACGATGCCGCGCCGCACTTCGTCCGCGAATTTCTCCGACCAGCCGAAGGCATGCGCCGGAGCCGTGCCGGGCGCGTGGTGCGTGTGCGTGGCGTTCACGAGAATGTTCGATGCGGGGATGCCAGTCGTGCGCTCGATCTCCGCGACTGCCGCGTCCACGATCGCACGCGTCACCCAAAGAACGTCGCAAGCGACAATCGCGACTTTGTCCGCGCCGGGCTTTTCAATGACGACCGCGACCGCTCGCAGTTCGCCCTCCTGCTCCTTCGTAAAACGCGCCTCCAGCATGCCCGCGAGCGGCATCGTTTCGTCGCTTTGCAGATTCACCGCCGCCGCACCGACGCGCACATCGGCAGTGCCGGATTTCGCTTCCGCGCGTGCATCACCAGCGCGGAGAAACGCGATGAGGTCGGCCATGTTTTGCGGAGTCATCCCCGCTTCGAGACCGGCGGGCATCAGCGAGGCGCGCGTGCTTTCGAGCGCCGCGATGTCTTTGCGCAAAACCGCGCGCGTGGTGCCGTCGAGTTGCTTGAAGGTGATGCTGTTCGCCGTTTCGACGGCCATGAGTCCGTAGATTTCCACGCCGTCGTTCAGTCGGCACAGATACGCGTAAAAGCCGGGCTGCACGTCGGCGTTCGGATCGAGAATGTTGATGAGAATTTTCTCGGGTGGATGTCCGGCGACGGAGACGAGATTCGGCCCGATGTCCTGTCCGAGATCGCCGAGTTTGTGGCACGTCACACAACGCTGCGCGAAGACTTCGCGACCGCGCGCGACGTCACCCGCGAGTTTCAGCGCGGGCTGGAATTCTTCGATGACCTTGGCGCGGCTGCCGGGCGGCGGAATCTGCGGGCGCGCGAGTGGCTTCGGTTTCTCTGCCGGCTTCACGTTGCGAAGAGCCACGACGGCTTCCGCCTCGTTCAAACCACGCGCGATTTTCGCAAGCGGTTCGCCGAGTGCGGCCAGCGGTGCGCCACCGGCTTTCAGCGAAGCCTCCGTCAGCGCGCGCACATGCGGCACGGCGGAACTCATCACGGCCGCGAACGTGAACGGCTCGGCATAGTTCGCGACCGCGAGACGCCCGAGCGCTTCGCCCGCTTTTGTGTCCTTCCATTCACCAAGCGTGAAGGCGAGTTGCAGCCGCACTTTTGCATCGGAGTCGTCCACAAGTTTTGCCGCAGCGGCGATGACTCCCGGCGTCCCGCGTTTCTCCGCGAGACGCAGCGCATTCTCGCGCACGCCAGGATGCGCGTCGGCGAGTGCGCGGATCGTGATCTCGGGAGACAACGCATCGAGTGCATCGAGCACACACAGCGCATGCAAACGCGCGAGCGGATTCGCGTTTTCCCTCGCCATCTTTTCGAGCGGTTCGACTGCGGCCTGGTCTGCGCGCCAGACGAGAAGTTGGTGCGCCTTGTCGCGCTGCCATTCGTTCGGCGAATCGAGCGCGGCGACCAGCCCGGCGAGGTCGAGTGCGTCGAGGTTCGCGGGCTTTCGCAATGCCACGCCGGATGGGAAAACGCGGTAGATCCGGCCCTTGTCTTCGCCGAGCCGGTAGTGCGGAAGCAGCTCGGCTTTTCCCTCGGCGGGCAGCCAATCCGGGTGCTCGATCATGTAGCGATACATGTCCACGATCCACAGCGCGCCATCGGGTCCGGTGCGCGTCATCACGGGGCGGCACCAGCGGTCTTCGCTGGAGAAAAACTCGCTCGTTTCCTCGCCCGGCGCGCGGTGCGCGGTGAAGCTCACGCCCGCATCGTTGATGACATTGTGCTGCACGAGATTGTGGAACGGCTCGCACGTGAAGGCGTGTAATTCTTCGCGCGAGAAGAGCACTTCATCGCGGTAAATCATGCCGCTGCAGGCGCTCGTGAAGTGGCCGCCTTCGCTGAAAGAATGGTAGCGTTTTTCCTGCTGGCTCACCGGCCAGACTTTCGGATTCAGCGGCACCACGACTTGCCGCGTCGGATCGGGCGCGGCGAAGTGCGGATTGCGGCGCAGATAGTGATCCGCGAGCACGTAGTGCCAGAGCGGTCGCGAGTTTTGCGTGCCGAACCAGTGACCCCAGTCGTCCCGATTCCGGCCAAACTGCGAGGGGCCGCTTTCGGGTTCGAGTTCGCCGTTGTCAGGGCGAAAACGGAAGTCGCGCGAACCGACGAGCACCTCGCCTGTGCGCGTCTTGAATTTCGTTCCCACGCCGTATTCACCGTGGTGCCCGCCTGCCGCGCAATGCACCCAACTATCGAGGCCCCAGCGCAGTCCGTTCGCGCGGAGTTGCTGATTTCCCGTCGTGAGTCCGCTCACGAGCACTTCGCGCGTGTCGGCCTTTCCATCTCCGTCGGTGTCGCGCAGAAAAAGGATGTCTGGCGCCGCAGTCACGATCACCCCACCGCGCCAAGTCAGCAGGCCGGTTGGAAAATTGAGCCCGTCGGCGAAGAGCGTGGATTTGTCGTAGCGGCCATCGCCATCGGTGTCTTCGAGCACCCGCACGCGACCGCCCGGCGCACCTTTGCCATCCATGCCGAGCGGGTAGTCTGCCATCTCGACGACCCACAGCCGGCCCGCCGTGTCCCAATCAATCGCGACGGGATCGATCGTGAGCGGTTCGGCGGCGACGAGTTCGACGCCGTAGCCGTTGCGGACGTGGATTTTCTTCAGGGAATCGAGCGGAGAAAGTGGCTGCGAAATCGGGGTCGGTGGAAGCGCAGCGGCGACGGCTGGCGTGAGGGCGGAGGCTTGGAAATGCGCGGCGACTTCCTGCGTGGTGAGCGCGCGGTCGTAGAGCGCAACTTCGTCCACGCGGCCTTCGAGACCGAACAGATTGTCGCTGCGGCCACCGAGAAAAATACTGCCTTCACCCGCCGGGACGGTGTTCACAAAATCGCCCGCGATCTCCGGCTCGGCGCGTCCATCGAGATGCACCCGCACGCGCTTTCCCTCGCGCACAAAAACGACGTGATGCCACGCGCGCAACGCGAGCGCGGTGCGTCCGGCGAGCACTTCGTCGCGCTCGTTGCCATTGAAGAGGATGAGTTTTCCGGCGAGGTCGCCACGGAAAGTTCCGCCGATGCCGAGGTGCTCGCCGCGCGCAGCTTTGTCGCCATCCGGCCCGCGCGAGAAGACGTAGCCGGTGACGGCGCGCGCGTCCTCCGGCAGGCCGTTCCAGAGCCACAACTCGACGCTGTAGTTTTCGCCGAGTGGCACGTTCGCGCGAATGCGGCCTCCGGCGAAATGCGGCGCGCGATTGATTTGCGCGCCGGAAAAATTGGATGGCTTGAGCGCGGCGTCCGGCGACACCCCGGTGCCGCTTCCGACGCCGGGCAGGTAAAGCGCCACGCCATTTTCAAAAATCGCGTCGTGTTTCCCGATCGCATCGTGCGCGGTCGGCATCGCGATCTCATTGAGCCGCCAATAGGCAAGCGGCTTCGCGTCGAGCACGGCGCGCGCGTAAGGCCCGTGCTCGTCGGCGAGCGGGCGGCGCGGTTTGTCTGCGACTTCTTCGAGCAAGGCGAGCAGCGTCTCGACGATGCGCGGCTCGGCTTGCGGTTCGAGTCCGGCGGTGCGTGCGGGCCAGGTCGTGTAGCCGCCGAGGAGATGCTGCTCGGGCGTCGGGATGTAACCTTCTGCGCCGTTCGCGAGTTCGATGTTGAAGGTCGGCGTGAGCGGGCTTTGTGCCTTCAGCTTCAG
>JANLQB010000364.1:0-1542 GCA_031367565.1 Verrucomicrobiota bacterium | reverse complement strand
ACGCGATGCTTCCATCAGTTGATCGTGAATTTCCTGCACTTCCTGCTCGACCCGCACGCGACCCGCGATCTCGCTGCGCAATTCCTGATCGCGGCTCTGAATCTGCCGCAGCATGCTGTTGAAGGTGTCGGTGATCGCGCCAACTTCGTCTTCGCTTTGCTTGACGGCGCGCAAAGTGTAGTCGTCGCTCGCTGCGATCTGGCGCGCGGTTTCCCCGAGCGTCTGGATGGGATCGAGGATGGAGTGGAAAAGCCGGGATGAAATCGGGATGGCGACAAGACAGGCGATCCCAAGAGCGGCGACGAACAGCGCGGTGTGAAGGCCGAGCAGTTTCATGACGTGAGCCGAGAAATCCGTGTCGATCTGAAGCGTTCCCAGCGTTTCACCACGGTGTTCGATGGGCTCCTCGATGTGGTCGGCAGTCTTTGTTTCGCCCGCCTCTGCGAAAATGCCGCCGCCGTTTGCAAGAATCCTGACGCTGACAATGTGGCGTTTGCTGAGGAGCATTTTCAGGATGCGTTGCGCTGGCTTAGGGTTGTGATTGGAAAGCGCGCCCGTCAGCGAATCGGCGGTTGTCGCCGCGACATCCCGAAGGTCCTCCCGATACTCGGTGCGAAAGTGGTGCCACTGGACGGCGAACATCGCTGCCGTGGCGCAAAACAGCCCGACTGCGCACGTGAGCAGGACGGCGATCCGCAGTTTCGCGGAGATGGGCGCTTTGCTCGGTTGCGCCGGTTTCATCGGTGGCGACCGGCAGTGTTTCCCCGCGAAGCTGCCGGCCGCGATCGGCAGAGCAGGCGGGTTGATCGGGACATGTCACGACATGTATGTCAGTTCGACGGGGAATGCCCGCGTTTCGTACGAGGGCGGCACGGGGAGTCTGAGGATGGGCACGCGGCGGATCGCCTGGCGCGGAATGAAGGCGCGCAGGCTGTGAAAGGCGGCAGGCGGCGTGGGCATGCGATTGAGTGGACGATCGGTGTGCGGATGCATAGGCGGCGATTATCTGAGCAGGCGATGTGCCGGGAGCCGCGTTCCTGTGCTGGCGCGGTTTCCGGGGCGACAGATTTTTGCATTAGCGATCGGAATGGAGTTGTCACGCGCAGTGCCCCCGGACACTCTCGCGGAGCCTTTTCACGACACTCCGACTCATGCGCAAACACTGGCTTCCCGCTCTGCTTCTCGTCTGGCTCGCTGTGGCCATCCCTGCCGTCTTGCGGAGTCAGGATTCGCCGAAGGCCGCGCCCGAAGCTGCGAAACCGGTGCCGCTGCCGCCGGAGTTGCCGACCGTGCCGGGCTCGGAGACGGGTGGGAAACAAGTCGCGCCACTGCCCGCGATGCCGGCTCCCGCGACGGGGCTGGGGCCGCAGACTTCGGTGCCGAATACGGAGGCGATTGATGTTTTTCCCGAGGCGCTGACGGGCATCGGGCCGAGCGTTTCCGTGCCGCCGCCTTCGCGCTCAAAGGTGAAGCTGCCGCCGCGCAACTGGATCGATCAGACGCCCGAGGACATGAAACGGAAGAGCGCGGGCTGCCTGGATT
>JANLQB010000319.1:0-3153 GCA_031367565.1 Verrucomicrobiota bacterium | reverse complement strand
CCGGTCGCGATCAGGATTTTTCGCGCGCCATTTTCGGCACATGCGGCGTCCACGCGGCGGAGGGTTTCCTCCGAATGCGGCAGCGATTTGTCCTGCCGCGAAAAGGTGAGGCGGTGCAGCGGGAGGAATCTCCCGATGTCGCCGGTTTCCGAGACTTCGACCTGCTTCCTCGCCTTCTTGATGTCCGTCCGCACATTGTCCCGCGTCTCGCTCCACAGCGCATCGAGATCGCCCGTTGCATTCATCTGATAAGTGTAGCGCGTGGTCTCATTGAATCCCTTCCAGTAAAATGGCAGCCAGTTCGTGACCGAGGGATGGAAATCCTGCTGAAAGGCCGCAAATCCCGGTAAGCCTTCGATGAGTTCCGTCATCAAATCTTTCTCCTCGCCGAGGCGGTTTGCGTACTTGGCATTCGATGTCCGCAACCACGGTCCCAAATAAGGCGTGAGCGGCGGCATCTCCAGCATCCGAAAAATACCAAGTTTTATCGTGAAAGCGTAGGGAAGAACCGCGGCGACCTCTTGGCCTCGAAACGCGACGGCATAGTTCCACGATCCAGGCGAAACTGCCTCCAGCCACCAAGGCTGGAAGAAAATCGGAGCATTCTTTAAAAAGACGGAAACTCTCTCATCGCAAATCATTGAGAGGCCTCTCGGCAGGGTCGTCGGATTGTTGTGTTTCGCCAAATTCACGTTCATTGAAGAGCAAAGTGAGAGCCTTGCTCGTTGCAAATCTGGTCGTGCGCCCAGAATCTCCCAAGATAATTCCCGCGAAAAACTCGTTGCGCCAAATTTGAGAACCGAATACTCAACGACGGTGAAGGAATCCGAATCATTTTCATCGGTGCGTTCCAAGGCCGAGTCCTCGTCCGACGCTCAGGAACGCAATCGTCTTTGGTGGGAAACTCTCCCGATGACCTATGAGGACTGGGAGTCGCCGGAGCGGAAAACGGAGGTCGAAGGAAAACTTCGGGAATACCTCGAAGAATTCCGAACTTGCAGCTCATATATCACCTTGTTCCCGTATGAGCGGCTGGCGGGGAAAGATGTCCTGGAGATCGGCTGCGGCTTTGGCGGTGCATCTTGTTTGCTCGCCAAAGGCGGCGCAAATGTTCAGGCGGTGGACCTTACCGAAGCTGCGGTGAGAGGCGCGTCGGCGATCACGCAATTCTACGGACTCAACGTGAAGGTGCAGCAAATGGACGCGGAGCGACTGCAATTCCCAGACGCTACGTTCGACTACGTTTTTTCCTGGGGAGTCTTACACCATTCCCATGATACACAGGCGGCATTCCGCCAGGTCAGCAGGGTTCTGAAGCCCGGCGGAAAGGGGATGATCATGGTGTATAATCGGAACAGTTTGAGATATTTCCAAAATGGCATTCATGCGCTGCTGCTCCGCGGAAAGATTTTCCAGGGTGAGACATTTAAATCGGCCCAACGCTTCTATACCGATGGATACTATCACCGTCATTTTAGCCCAAGAGAGCTGAAAAGCTGCCTCGCGAAGGAAGGTTTGCATGTCGATAAGACCACGATCACCTACATGAAAGAGCAGATGCTGTATAAGTGGCCGAAGGCGCTGGATGACTATCTAAAAGACAAGATCGGCTGGTTGCTGGTGGCCGAGTTCACAAAATCAGCCGACCCGGCTTCCTAGCTCTTGGGTCGAGGTTCAGCGTGGATTTCCGCCTGAATCGGCTGAGGCATTCGTGAACGACAGGATGGAGTTCACTGCGCGATAGACTTCGTCTGCGGAAATATCCCGCATGCATTGCACGCTGATCGGGCAATCGCGCAACGCCTCGGCTTCGGTTTTGGCAAAATTCTTCATGCAAGGCGCACATGGGAGTGCGGCGCGAATCATTTGGCTGGTCGGTGCCTTGGGTGCGGTAAAGACATCATCGGTGGGGCCATAGAGCGCGACCAATGGCGTGCCGTGGGCATTGCCAATGTGCATTTGGCCGCTGTCGTTGCACACCAGCAGCCGTGCATACTTGATGACGGCAGACACTTCATCGACCTTCGTTTGCCCGGCGATATTCATTGCCTCCAGCGAATGGCGTTTGAGGAAATCGTCGATCACCGGCTTCTCGTTCCCATCGCCGGGAAGCACGATGCGATGACCCTCCGCCCGGAGCCGCCGGATCAGGGAGGCAAAGTGCTCCTCGGGCCACCGCTTCGGCGTCACACCAGCGTTTGCGGCTGAGACCTGGATCGCGATGTATTCGCGCTCGCGCAGCCCAAAGCGCCCGAGCACCTCTGGCCCGACCGCGGCGATGTGCGTCTCATACGTGCGCGGGAAAGGCCCGTGAATCCGTTCGAGCAGATCGAAGTGCAGATCGCTCTCGTGTGTATTGAGCCGCAGCGGCACGTCATCCGTCAGCACGTCGCGCGTCCAGCCCATCGGAAGGCCGAGCACATCCTGCGAATGGCCGACGCGTCGCGGGATGCGAGCGAGAAGCACGCCCCACCAAAAAAACGACGGCGAAGCATCGAACGGCAACAAAGCGGTCGCGATGGAGAGCCGTCGGAGTTTCCAAAAGAAGCCCGCCTTTTTCCAAAGGGAAGCAGTCATCGGGAGGAAGAACACGTCATCCACGATCCCATCGCCGGCGCGGAAAACATGCTCTCCGCCGAATGCGTTGCCGGCGAGAATGTAGATGCGGCTGGCCGGGTACCGCTCGCGCAACGTGCGCACCATCGGCGTCATCAGCAGGAAATTGCCGAGGCCGGTGTAGGCGGGGATGAGGAAACTCGGTGAGCCAGCCTCCTTCCGGCTAAACGCACGGAGAAAACCGACGATGATGCGTTTCGCGGCGGCGATCACGGGGTTTTGCGATCAGAGTCGGATCAAGTGAGCGTCGATTCCGTGGATCACATTGCAGAAGTAGGTGGCGAACGCACGGAGCACGGCTTTGCCCCACGGGTGCTCGATCCGCCGTCCGAAACGGTAAAACCACCGATCGCGAAAGAGCGGTTTGAACGGGTTCACGCAGAAAACGATTTTTTCGATCTGAAACCGGGCCTTCGAGTAATAGGCGCGCTCTTCTCCCCGCCAGGTCGTCGGATCGTAGAACTCGAAAATCTCCTCCGAAAAAAGGCGCTCATGGGTCGGGTCGCCCCACGCTTCGAATGAATTCCAGAAGGGCAC
>JANLQB010000308.1:0-6582 GCA_031367565.1 Verrucomicrobiota bacterium | reverse complement strand
CCCGGCACGCTGCCGTCGGCATTCGCGCGTCCCACTTTCGCCGCGAGGCTCGTCAGATTTCCATCCACGCCGCGCTTCGATCCGTTGTCACCGATCGCCCAGTAAAGTTTTCCGTCGTTGCCAAACGCGAGCGCGCCGCCGTTGTGATTCGCGCCGAGCGTGGGCAGGCCGGTGATGAGATTGGTGCGCGCCGTGCCGCGGCTGTTTTCATCGGTGAATCGCACGATGCGCTGTTCCGACGACGAGACGGTCACGAAGACATACACGTAGCGATTCACCGTGTAGTTCGGATCGAAACAGATGCCGAGCACGCCGCATTCGCTCTGCGTGTAGAGCTGCGGAAAAGTCGCGAACGGCGTCGGGAGCAACGTGCCGTTTGCAATCACGCGGATGCCGCCTTCTTTCTCCGTCACAAAAAGCCGCCCGCTCGAATCCGGTGCCCACGCCATGCTCACCGGCGCGTTCAATCCCGAGGTGAAAACGGTTTCCGAAAACCCCGGCGTCAGCGTCCCGCCGGCCCACGCCGAAGTGCTGAGGAAAAGGGCGAGCGCCGTGGAAAAAAGTGCGTGGAGTGGGAACGAATGGATTTTCATGACGTGAGGAACCTTGCGCGGGATCAATAAGCGAATAGCTACCGGCAGCAAGCGCCCGCCCACCCTTCGCATGATCCATCCCACCCGCCTCATCGCCCTCGTCGCGATCCTCCGCCTCGCGGTGCTCCCGCTGTCCGCGCACGTCGTGGAATTGCCGAAGCTCCTGCAAAACGGCGTCGCGCAAACGGGACTGAGCGGCGAGACGTTTTCGACCGTGATGTTCCGCGTCGTCGTGCCGGCGGGCGCGAAAGATCTGCGCTTCGATACCGGCGGCGGCACTGGGGACTGCGACATTTTCGTACGCTTCGGCGCGCAGCCGACCGAGAGCGATTTCGATGAATCGAGCACGGGCGAGCGCACGCGCGAGCACCTGCGTTTTGCCAGGCCACCAGCGGGCGCATGGTATGCGAAAATCGACGCCGCCCGCGCCTACTCGGGCGTGACGCTCGCCGTGAACTACACCCGTACGCCGGACGCGGAAGCCGTGCCCAGTCTGCTGCCCGGACCGGGCTCTTTCACCGGCGGCGCGCGCGTGCAAATGAAGACACCGCTAAAAACCGGTGTCGTCCGTTACACGATCGACGGCACCGATCCCACCGCGCTTTCGCCCGCCTACAAAACGGCGCTTCGGCTCACCGCCGATACCGAAGTGCGCGCGCAAACTTTCGACGCCGCGACGCCGCGCGGCCCCGTGCTCATCGCGCCCTATTTCGTATCCGCACAGCATACCATCGTCCCGCTTCAAAACGGCATCGTGCAACAGCACCGGGCAGGCATGGCGGGCAGCGTGACGCTTTTCAAAATCACCGTCCCCGCTGGTATGCGCCGCCTCAACGTGCTCACGCGCGGCGGCACCGGCAGCGTCGCCGTTGTCGTGCGAAAAGGCGTGCCGCGAACAGCGGGAACGCACGACTTTTACCGAGTCGGCGTCGCGAACCGCACCGACATCCAAGTGACACTCCCCAGCCCTGGCGAATGGTTCGTCGAACTGCGAGGACGCCGCAACTTTAGCGGCGTCACGCTGCAAGCCAGCTACCGCGCGATCGGTGCCGATCTCGTCGTGTGGCCCGACCGGCTGGAGCCTTATGAATCCACCGAGACGTTCGTCCCCGAGGACTGCGAAGTGCAGGAAAATATGATCGGCGCAGGCACGCACCATCTCCTGCGTTTCAGCACCGAAAGCCGCAACATCGGCGGCGGAAATGTGGTGATGGGACGACCCGAGGGGAACCCGAATTTCGAGTTTCAGGAATGCCACGGCCATTACCATTTCAAAGGCTTCGCCGCCTACACGCTGCGCGACCTGGATGGCGCGATCGTGGCGCAAGGCCTCAAGGTCAGCTTCTGCCTGGAAGACGTGAGCCAGTGGGACTCGCAGGCTCCATTCGATGCAAAATTCGACTGCGAAAATCAGGGAATCCAAGCGGGCTGGAGCGACATCTACGACGGCGGCCTCCCCGGTCAATGGATCGACATCACGGGCCTCCCGGCGGGCAATTACGAATTGGAAATCACGATCAACCCCGAGCACCTCATCCCCGAAGCGGATTATACGAACAACACGACGATCGTGCCGGTGACGATCACGGGAGCGCAGTAGAAGGCGTCATGGAGCGGCGTGCGTCTCGCCGCACGCTGCTCCGTGACGCCCTCAGCTTCGGCTCGCGACAAACTTCCCCGGATTCAAAATCCCCTTCGGATCGAGTGCGGTTTTGATCGCGGAATGGACCGCGCGCGAGACGGACGAAGTGGCGTCCGGCCACCAGCGCGCCTTGGCGAGGCCGATGCCGTGTTCGCCGGTGATCACGCCGCGCCACGCGAGGACTTGCGCGAAAAGTTCGTCGAGCGCCTTGCCGACTTTCGCGTGGACGGCAGCGTCGGTGTGGTAGTTCGCGGCCATGATGTTGACGTGGATATTTCCATCGCCCGCATGACCGAAACACGCGACGGGATAGCCGTATTTTTTGCGCAAGTGCGCGGCGAATTCGGCGAGATCGACGAGCCGACTGCGCGGGACGACGATGTCTTCGTTGAGCTTGGTGAGGCCGGTGGCTTTCAGGGACTCGGAGAATTTGCGGCGGAGTCCCCACAACTCCTCGCAGCGTGTTTCGCCAGTGGCTGTTTTCAAATGTTGCGCGCCGATCTTCGTGAGGAGCGCGGCCAGCGAGCGGGCTTCGCTTTTCACGGAAGCGGGCTGGCCGTCGAGGTCGATGAGGACGTGGCCTTCGCCCGCCGGGACGATCGCTTTGCCGAGATGCTCGCGCGCGCAGCGGAGCGTGAAGGCGTCGGCGATTTCCAGCGCGGCAGGGAGAAATCCGGCGCGGAAGATTTCCTGCACGGCATTCGCGGCTTGGCGGAAAGTGCGGAAGCTCGCGCTGAGCGAGGCGCGCGCAGGTGGCAGCGGGAGCAGGCGCAGCGTGGCTTCGGTGACGACGCCGAGCATTCCCTCGCTGCCGACGAACGAGCCGATGAGATCGAAGCCGGTTTTGTTTTTGTGGGTGCGCCCGCCGGTGCGCAGCACGCGTCCATCGGCGAGCACGACTTCGAGGCCGAGGATGTAATTGCGCGTCACGCCATATTTCAGGCAGCGCGGGCCACCGGCGTTTGTCGCGATGTTTCCGCCGATCGAGCAATCTTTGAGCGACGCCGGATCGGGCGGGTAAAACAGGCCGCGTTCGCGAGCGGCAGTTTGCAGTTCTCCGGTGATGACGCCCGGCTCGACGACCGCGACGCCGTCTTCAAAATGGATCTCCTTGATCGCCCGCATCCGCGCCAGCGAAAGCGCGATCCCACCGCGCACGGGCACGCACCCGCCCACATATCCAAAGCCCGCGCCACGCGGCGTCACCGGGATGCCGCGCGCGTGGGCGAAACGGAGCGTTTTGCTCACATCCGCAGTCGTGCGCGCGAAGACGACAACATCCGGCTCGCGGCTCGCGAACCATTTGTCCGACGCGTGTTCTGCGAGCGTCTCCGGCGATTCGCCGACGGCCTCCGCGCCGAGCAGACGCTTGAGCTGCGCGGCGAGGGAAGGTTTCGTCTTCACTGTGGCTGCTCCGGCTTCCCGCCGCCGAAAAGTCGCTGAATCCCGTTTGCCTTTTTCGGCGTTGATGGCGGCGGCTGAGTCTCGCGGACCGGCTGCACCGTCGTATCGCGCTCGACCTGCGTGGTCGGGACCGTCCGAAATTTTTCACGCGGTTTCTCCGCCACGGCCGGCGCTGGCTCGATGGAGAAGCCCTGATGGGAAATGACCGCGCCTTTCGTCCCGGTGATCGTGAGAGACCCGAGTTCGCGCCCGAGCGGATCGTAGCACGTCAGCCGCCACAGCGGCACCGAAGTCGCCCCATCCTTGCGGAGCTGATACGCGATGTTGCCCACGGTGACGTCGTTCACCTTTGCATACTGCTCGACGAGCTGCGCGGCCCGGCTGGAGTCAAAGCGCACGGCGTCGCCGATGACCTGTTCCGGCGTGAGGCTCTCGGCAAATTGCGAGACGCTCCGCTCCGCGACGATCGCTCCGTCCGCGACGACAAACTCCCGCAGCCCGTTCGGCAGATCGCGATCATTCACCAAAATGTGCCACCGCTCCGGCACCGGCGACCCATCGCGCGCCTCGATGCGGGCCACCCGCGCACGGTGTTCCTTCGGCAGCAGCTTCACGGCATCCAGTGCCGTGGTGCCCGCAGCAAAGCTGCTCGCGACGAGGCAGCCGCTCATGATTAAAAAATGGCGCATACGAATTTCCGGCAACGGGCGCACAACTTACCGCCGCTCCCCGCATTTTCCATCGCAATGTCCGCACGCCTCTTCGCAACTGCGGACACATTCATGTGAAACCTGGCAGCGGGCCATCGTAAGCGCGTGCGACACTGGACAATGGTGCCTACGAGTTTTCCTTCATTGCGAGGATATTGCCGCGCGTCGTAGCGTTTTCCATCGCAACTACCGGTCGCATTTACCGGGTTCGTAACGGACTTCGGCATCAGGTCACAGGATTGTCATTTGCTGTGGCCGACATCGTCACCGACGGATCCAAATATGTTGAAATCCATTCAAATCGGCTCGCTGGCATTGCTCTTATCGCATCCGGTGTTTGCCGGACCTGCGCCGAAGAGCTCTCTCCAAGAGGTGAAACCACAAATGAATGAGCATTTTAAGAAGGCGGGGCCGAAGGCGGGCTCCGATGCGCCCGACTTTGAACTCGAAAATGCGCGCGGCGGAACGCTGTGCGCCTCCGCTTTGTGGGCGAAAAAACCCGTCATCGTCTTCACCGGGAGTTATTCGTGCCCGCAATTTCGTGAGACCACCGCCGGGCGGCTGGAGTTATTCTGGGAATTCTCCGACCGGGTTGAATTCATCATCATCTATACCATGGAGGCGCATCCAAAAGGTTCGGATTCGCCTTACGTCCAAGGAGAATTCCTCACGAAGGCAAACGTGGCGGAAGGGGTCCTCATCGACCAACCGAAAACCTACGAAGGCCGCGTCCAACGCGCGAAAGAGACCCGGAAAACTTTGAAACTGGTTTCAGACGTCGCGGTGGACACGATGGATAATGCCACTTGGAAAAAATACGGCAGTTCACCGAACTGCGGTTACTTGATCGGCACCGATGGAAAGGTCGTCCTTCAGCAAGGGCTCTTCGATGCCAACGAAATGCGCGCCGCACTCGTGAAATTGGTCGAAAAATAATCGTTCGTCCCATCGTTCGGACGACCGTGGATTTCGGGGGCCCGTCGCAGCGCGGCCAGCGCGGCGGGGGAAAAATCCTCGACTCACCCCGGCCCGCGACCCACTTTCCGCCGCATGATTATTGCCCCTAAAATTCGCGGCTTCATCTGCACCACGGCGCATCCGGAAGGGTGTGCGGCGCATGTGCAGGAGCAGATCGATTTCGTGCGCAGTCGCGGCGCGATCGATGGCCTGCCGAAGCGTGTGCTCGTGATCGGTGCTTCGACGGGCTATGGCCTCGCTTCGCGCATCGTGCCGGCGTTTGCAGGCGGGGCGGCGACGCTCGGGGTGTTTTTTGAAAAGCCACCGGAGCCGCAGCGGACAGCGAGCGCGGGGTGGTATAATTCGGTTGCTTTCGAGAAGGCGGCGCACGCGGCAGGGCTGTATGCGAAGAGTGTGAATGGGGATGCGTTTTCCGATGCGATCAAGGAGCAGGTCATCGCGATGATCAAAGCGGATCTCGGCACGGTGGATTGCGTGATTTACAGCCTCGCGTCGCCGCGGCGCACGCATCCGAAGACGGGCGTGGTCCACAAGTCGGTGCTGAAGCCCGTCGGCGGGCCTTTTACCGCGAACACGCTGGATACGGACAAGGGCACGATTTCGACGATCACCATCGAGCCTGCGAACGAGCAGGAAATCGCCGACACGCTGGCGGTGATGGGCGGGGAGGATTGGGAAATGTGGATCGACGCGCTGGCCGCGGCGGGCGTGCTCGCGCCGGATGCGACGACGGTGGCCTACAGCTACATCGGGCCGGATTTGACGTGGGCGGTTTATCGAAATGGCACGATTGGCCACGCGAAGGAGCATCTCGAAGCGACGGCCAAGCGGCTCCAGAGCAAGGTCGGGCGCGCTTACGTTTCCATCAATAAAGCGCTCGTGACGCAGGCCAGCTCGGCCATCCCCGTCGTGCCGCTTTACATTTCGCTGCTCTACAAAATCATGAAGGCCAAAGGCACGCACGAAGGCTGCATCGAACAAATCCAGCGCCTCTTCGCGGATCGTCTCGCACCGGGCAAAGATCCGCAGCTCGATGAAGCCGGGCGCATCCGCGTCGATGACTGGGAAATGCAGCCCGACGTGCAGGCCGCCGTCGCGGAACTGTGGCCGCTAGTGACCACGGAAAATCTGCCGCAGCTCTCCGACATCGCCGGTTATCGAGCGGAGTTTTTGAAGCTGTTCGGCTTCGGCCTGCCGGGTGTCGATTACACCGCCGAGATCGATCCGAATCTCCCGATGCCGTCCGCAGTCGGGT
>JANLQB010000859.1:0-2561 GCA_031367565.1 Verrucomicrobiota bacterium | reverse complement strand
GCTGGCCGGACGGAGCGAACTGGCCGGACGCAGAATCATCATTGCGCATCCCGATACGGATCCGCGCGCGATGCTCGCCGCGGAGCCTCTGGACGGTGTGGTGGCAAGTTTCGCGGATGTGCGCAAAAGCGTCGAGATCCTGCACGCCGTGCATATGAGGCAGCCGGAATTGATGGCGATGGTGCGGGGCGACGGGAAGGAACTCGCCGGCATCTCATGCGCTTGTCCACTGTTGCCGCGGGTGGATTCGTTGGAGGTATTGGACGACCAGATTCGCACGCAACTGGCCGCCACCGCGTGGCAGGCCAAACCGGCCCTCGCGAGCCTGCTCAAGCTGATCACGCAGGTGCCCACGTTGCCGACCACTTACACGCAGATCACGAGCGCGCTTCAGTGCCCGAATAGCTCCCTCGAGGAGATTGCCAGGCTCGTCTCCCGTGAGCCCGCCGTGAGCGCGAAGCTTTTGCAGATGGTGAATTCGCCACTTTTCGCGCTCCGCGGAAGTGTGACCTCGGTCCGCGACGCTACGAACCTCCTCGGCCTGAGCCGGGTGCGGTCGCTTGTGATGGCGACCTGCCTGTTCCGGCAGTTCGATATTTCAAAATGCCGCAGTTTTTCGATGAGCCGCTTTGAAGCCACCAGTCTCCAAGTCGCGACGTGGGCGTCCGCCATCGCCATGAGCGAAACCCGGGACAACGATGTGGCCGACATGGCGTTCACCGCCGGGATGCTGCACAACTTCGGAGTGCTCCTGCTCGCGGCCAACATCCCGATCATTTACGAGGAAGTGCTGAGCAATGCGCTCAAGCGCCATGTGAGCCTCGCCTACAGTGAATTCCAAAAATTCGGAGCGACGCACGCCGCGCTCGGCGGAGGTTTCCTCGCTTCCTGGCGCATCCCTTTCCCGATCGTGAATGCCGTGGGCTGGTATCCCTTTCCCTCGTCTTCCGAAGACACCGCCTTCACGCCGCTCACCGCCGTGCATGCCGCGACCGCCGTGGACGCTTTCGCGCAGACCGGCATGTATGCCTACGATCACCGCTACATGGAAAAAATGGGCCTGACCGAGAAGATGGAAGAGTGGTGTGCCACGCTGCCGGGCGAAACGATGGCGGCATAAGAACGAGCCTTCCGAGGCTCGCTGCTTGCGCTGAATGTTCTATTGCGGGAAGGTCCGCGCCCATCATGCTCGCCGAGATTCAGCGCCGCCGCACATTTGCCATCATTTCGCATCCCGATGCGGGCAAGACCACGCTCACCGAAAAGCTCCTGCTTTACGGCGGCGCAGTGCAGCTCGCGGGAACGGTGACGGCGCGGAAAAATGCGCGCGCGACGACTTCGGACTGGATGGAGCTGGAGCGGAAACGCGGCATTTCCATTTCGAGCACCGTGCTGCAATTCGACTACAGCGGCTATCGCGTGAACCTCCTGGATACGCCGGGGCACAAGGATTTTTCGGAAGACACTTATCGCGTGCTGACGGCGGTGGATGCGGTGGTGATGGTGATCGACGCGGGCAAGGGCATCGAAGCGCAGACGCGCAAACTTTTTGAAGTGTGTCGTCGTCGCGGCGTGCCGATTTTCACGTTCATGAACAAGTGCGACCGCCCCACGCGCGATCCGCTGGCGCTCTTGGACGAACTCGAAAGGGTGCTCGGAATCGGAGCCTTCGCGGTGAACTGGCCGCTCGGAAACGGCCCGACTTTTCGCGGCCTCTACGACCGCCAGACGAAGGACGTGCATCTCTTCGAGCGCACCGTCCACGGCGCATATCGCGCACCCGAACAGGTCGCCGACATCAGCGATGCACTCGTGAAAGAAAAGCTCGATGCCGACGACTACGAGCGGGCAGTCGAGGAACTGGAGATGCTGGACATTGCCGGCGTGGACTACGATGCGGAGAAGGTTCACGCGGGAACGCAGACGCCGGTTTTCTTCGGCAGCGCGGCGAATAATTTCGGCGTCCAGCTTTTGCTCGATGCTTTTCTTCAGCGCAGCCTGCCGCCGCAGATGAGGCGGAGCGTGAATAGTGAATCGAAGATGGTGAATAGTGGTTCGCGTTCGGGTGACTCCACACCGTCCACCGTTCACCAATCACCATTCACATCCGGCACTCCCGTCCCCCTCGACGGCCCGTTCTCCGGCTTCGTCTTCAAGATCCAAGCGAACATGGACCCGCGCCATCGCGACCGCATCGCGTTCCTCCGCATCTGCTCCGGCCACTTCGAGCGCGACATGAATGTGATCCACGCGCGCACCGGCAAAAAAGTCCGCCTCGCGAGCGCGCACAAACTTTTCGGGCAGGATCGCGAGACCATCGACGACGCCTTCGCAGGCGATGTCATCGGCCTCGTCGGCCATAATGCATTCGGCATCGGCGACACGCTCACCGCCGAGCCCGGCATCCAGTTCAGCGAAATCCCGCGCTTCCCGCCCGAGTGCTTTGCGTATCTGCACAATCCGAATCCCGGCAAATTCAAACAGTTCCGCCAGGGCCTCGAACAGCTCTTGCAAGAAGGCGTCGTGCAGGTGTTCGAGCTGCGCGATTCCGTGCAAAAAAT
>JANLQB010000302.1:0-3814 GCA_031367565.1 Verrucomicrobiota bacterium | reverse complement strand
CTCGCGTCCATCGCCGGAAAAGCCAGCGAACTCGAAGAGCTTTTCATCCTGAGCGACCTCACCCTCGTCGCCGGCCCGGAAACCAAAGCGAGCCTGGTCAAAACCGTCCACGCCAAATGCAGCCGCTGCTGGCGTCACCGCGCCAGCGTCACCACGATCCCTGCGCACCCCGAGCTCTGCGACCGTTGCGCGAGCGTGGTTTCCGCGTAACGCGGCGCAAAATTTTCTGGGGAGCGCGCTCGTCCCGAGTGCGGGTTTCGGCGTCCCGCCGAAACGAACTTCCCTACCGTGTCGCTGCGAGTGAGGTGAACGAGTAGCGGCGTAGTGCCATGCTGGCAAAATGGCGCGTCTGGACGCTTGCGGCCAGATTCCGGTCGGCGACTACAGGCCCGCCGTCGAGGCCATACGCCTGGCGATGTATTCCTGCAAAATCGGGAGTTTCACCTTGCCGAGCAGGGAAACTGCAGCGGCGGGATTTGCGCCGACGATTGGCTCCAGCGCATACCAATACATCAGCGGCAGATTCACATCACCCGCGTCTTCACGGTGCGCGATCAGCGCTTCGACGATCGGTTGGCGTTGCTCGATGCGGAGTCGCTGCGCCGCACTCGCGAGGTAAAGGCGGACGATCGGTGACGTGTCGTCCTTCGCCATCTGCGCGAATTTTTGCAGCGTCGCGGCGGACACGTCGCGCTTTTCGCTCGCGAGCTGGATGGCCCACGCGCGGACGTATTCGTGCGGGGAAAGGAGTGCGCCTTGCGCCCCATCTTTCTCGTCGGCCCCGCTCGCATGCCGCGCCCAGAGGGCGCGCAATTCAGTCGCGGCGTCGTCCGGCTTCACTTTGGGAAGCGAGAAGGGCGTTTGTTTTTCCTGCAAAACACGGCGGGCGTTTCGCGCGAGGAAAATGTCCGGCGACAGCGCGGCCTCGGTGAGAGCGTCGTTCGAGGCGGCGGTGAGATTTACCTTTGCGGCCACGGTGCCTTTCGGCGCGAGCCGGTAGATGCGGCCGGTGGTGTAATCATGCGCGGTGCGCTCGACGCGGTGGCATTGATTGCGATCGTACCAGTCGATGAAAAACACCGAACCATTCGGCCCCTGCCTCATGTCCACGACCTGACTCGCGGGATCGTTAAACGCGATCAAATCCTCGCCGTGTTTTCCGATGAAGCCGCTGCCTGCGGGCACGGGAAGATCCATGTTCACACGCTGGCCGTGGATGTTGCCCATGATGAGTTTCCCCGTCAGAGCCTCGGGCCAGCCCGCGCCCTGCGGGATCACGAGCCCGGCGTGCGCGTGACCGCCGCCCATGCTGTCGCTCTTGCCGTTTCCACCGTGGGGATTTTCGCCGACGTAGTGCCGGTGATCGGCGATCGTCTTGATGTCGTCGTAAGTGTTCTTGTTAAAATGCTCGCCTGCCTGCCGCTGGTAGCGACCGCCCTGCGCGATGTGGAAGAGATGCGGGATGACGCACGCTTCGGCGAAGAGCTGGCCATTTTGATCGAAGTCGTAGCCCCAAGAATTGCTCGTGCCGTGCGCGAAAACCTCGAACTCATTCCGCTGAGGCTGATAGCGCCAGAAGCCTGCATTGATCGGCACGCGCTCGGCATCGGGCGTGCCGGGTTTGCCGACTTTCGAACTCGTGAAAACACCGTGGCTCCCGTAAAGCCAGCCGTCCGGTCCCCAGCGGAAAGTATTCAGCGTCTCGTGCGTGTCCTGGTAGCCCCAGCCATCGAGGAGGATCTTCGGCTCGCCCGCAGGCTTCGGCTCGTCGCCATCGGCGATCGGGATGAACATCAGATTCGGAGCCGCACCGACCCACAGCCCGCCGTAACCGTATTCGAGCCCACTGACGAGGTTCAGCTTGTCCATGAACACGGAACGCTTGTCCGCTTTGCCGTCGCCGTCGGTGTCCTCGAAAACGAGGATGCGATCCTTGCCTTCACCGTCCTTCGCGCGCTGCGGATAAGTAATTCCCTCCGCGACCCAAAGCCGTCCGCGATCGTCGATGCAGAACGAAATCGGATTCACGATGTCCGGCTCGGCAGCGAAAAGCTTCAGCTCAAAACCCGCAGGAACTGTCGCGAGTTTCACCGACTCCTCGCCCGAAAGCACCGTGTAGGCCGGCCCGGTCACCGCAGCGAATTTCGGCTCCGCGTCGTGAAACACAAAGTCGTCGAAATTCACATGGCCCCACCCCGGCGTTTCCTCATCCACGAGGCGGATGAAAATCTCGCGTCCCGCGAACTTCCGCAGATCGACGATCGAGCGCGACATATTCTCCGCATTCGCGCCGCGCCCGGTGTGAATCACCTTCCCGTCATCCGTCGTCACAATCTCCACGCGCGTCCCCGGCAGATCGCCGCCACCGATGAGATAGCTCGCCCACGGCTGCGTCGCCTTGAACACCCCGGAAGTCAGCGTCCCCCTCGGCTCATCGCGCAGGAACTCGAACCCACCGATCCAAAAGTCGCCCGCGTGATTCGAAAACTTCCCTTCACCCAGCGGCCGCTTCGGATCGATCGGCCCCTTCACGGGTTGCTTCCCAAACGCATCCCCCGTCGCCGTCCAATCCTTCAGCGTGCCAGTTTCAAAATTCAAATTCAGCGCCTGCCCATCCGCCCCGAGCGGACGAATGCCTACCGGATCGGCGGCGAAAATGGACGTGACACTTGCGACGAGGAGGAGGGATGGGAAGCGCATGGTATGGGAGTGTGCGGAATATCCACCCGCATGGCAATTCGTTAGCCGCCGCGCCCTACGCGCAACCCGGCGAGCGGGTAGAAGGTGACGCGATGACGTTCAGCGGCAACCGGTCAAGGGTTATGGCCACAACGTTCGCGGGTAGCCTCATCCGTAGTAGCGAGTCGTACAGACTGCTCCTGTCCCCGGAGCTATTTCCAAATCTTGCGTATTACATAAAGCGGGAGCGATTCCCTCGCGTCTCTTGCCAATGAGCACTCTTCAACGAAATCATCAATGCCTCCCACCAATCAACCGCTTCCCGGTGGAGGAGTGTGAGGCATTGACGGCGTTCCTCATTACATTTCCCGAGGCGGTCGAGCTTGTGGTCACGAATCCGCCGCTTGCTGTTATCCTAGCCAACGGCCTCTGTCTGGACGCTTTTACCATGGCAGAGGTTGAGTGAAAGCTCGTTGGAGATTTGCTGTGCCAACGCCGCCGGAGAATTTGCGGCGCGTTGGGTTTCCCGGCAAGCGAGCGCGTGGTTCAAATTCTGGCAAAGGTGCAACCGAAAGCGTGTCACCGAAATCTGATTGCGCGGATAAGGGGAACGCTCCTGCGGCCCCGCTTCCCGGGAATGACAAAATTCAGTCGATCAACTTCCCGGCGGCACTGGTTGAAGAAGCCCTCGCCATGAGTCACTGCGTCCACAATTACGCCGAACGGGTGGTAGAAGGTGACACCTATCTTTACCGGGTGCTGGCCGATGAGCGGGCGACGCTTTCCATCACGCTCTGCGGCACCCTCTGGCAGATCGACCCGCTTGCTGGTGTGCAAAATCAGCGGAGTTCCATTGCGACCGAAGATCTGGTCAGATCATGGCTTCTCAACACTCAAACGACCCTCCGCAATGCGTGATCCAATCAAACGTCATCCTGTCCCAGATTGGCAGAAATCAAAGGTCCTCATCGTTGATCCGGCCATTTGGAAACTTTACCGAGCACCGGACTGTGACCTGCGTCCAGTCTATCGCGAACTGCAAACGGCCTTCGATTCGCTCGGCGTTGAGCATCACCTGCTCACACGCGACGACTCACCATTGGACATCTGGATTCGCGATTGGGGTTTCGTCGAA
>JANLQB010000858.1:0-7221 GCA_031367565.1 Verrucomicrobiota bacterium | reverse complement strand
GTGGACCGTGATGGAATCGAACCATCAACCTAGCGATTAAGAGTCGCTTGCTCTGCCAATTGAGCTAACGGTCCCCTTTTGGAGAGCGCGAAGCTAATTCGGCTCGCGGGAAGCTCAAGCAGATTCTTGCGATCACTCGCGCGATTGCGGCCTATTTCGTCGCTACGACGTGGAAATAGCGCGGTGTCCCCGTCGCCGCGTTCGCGGAACGATAGGTCACTTGCTCCAAACCATTGCCCAGAAATTGCGTGGTCGCGAGCACCGCCGTCGGCGACCACGCGGAAAGATCGCCGGACTCCTGCACGCTCCACCTCACGTCCGTGGCGAGATGGCGGCGAGTAAAGGTGATGGCCTGATAGTTCGTGCCTGCGATATTCACCACGGTCGGCTGGCTCAGGGCGGACTGGTCGGAGGAACGCGGATTTTTTCCAAAGCAATACTCGGCGAAATTCGTGAGCGCGTCCGTGTCGGCGTGGTCGTTCACATTCACCAAAGCACCGAACGCGCTGACCTCCGGGAGCGTCCAGTAGTTGAAGCGCCAGCCTTCATAGCCGTTCGCGAAATCCGTGTCGCCCGCTCCCGGCGTGCCGCCTGGTGCGGCGCTGAGCGCCCACACGTTTGGGAGCGGCGCGGAAGGCGTGCCGTAGTCCGCCCAACCCGGCGCGGCGCTCCGGGTGACGAGCGTATAGCCGAGGCCATCGCTCTGCGGAAACCACGACGGCTCGTAATGAAATTCAAGCACTTCCTCGCCCTGCGAATCGACGAGTTGCAGGGTGTCGCCGGAGTTCGAGAGATTGCCAAGATACTGTCCGCCGACCGTGAGCGCGCCGTAGCGATATTGGAAAGCCGCGGCATTGCTCACCACTAACACGCGCGCTCCGGCGGCGAGTGACGCGCCGAGCGGGAAGGTAAACTCGATGCCTTTCACGAAGCGGCATCCCGCGAGACTCAGCGTGCTGCCCCCCGTGTTCACAAGTTCGATGAACTCGAAGTCCGACGCGCTCACGCCGGGAATCGCCGCGGACTCGGCAGCAGTCGGTGGCGCGGGCGCGTAGTTCAGTTCGGTGACGCGGAGCTGGCTTTGCGCGGCGGTCGGCGCACCGGTCCACGTCTGCGTTTTCAAAAGCGAACCGTCCGGACGGCGCAGCTCGATCGTCTCGCCGCGCGCGGACAGCGAGCCCGAATACGGCCCGACAACGAAGCGATATTGTCCGCCCGTCGCACCACTCGTTCTCACACGAAACGCGGCGGGCGATTTCGCGACGTGCAGCAGCCCGATGTGGTCCACGCCATTGGTGTAAGGCGGGATGATCGTCCCGCCACGAAACGTGAAATCGACCGCGCCCGCGATTTTCCAGCCGGAAAGATCGACCGAATTTCCACTCGTGTTCTTGATCACAAAAAACTCGTCGTCCTGGTTTCCCGACGCGGGATTGAAATCAATCTGCTCGATGCTCAGCGACGGACTCGCAGGCTGCGCAGGCGGCACGCCGACGCCATTGCTCGTCAGGCCCGAGCTGTAGAGCGCGGTGCGGCGTCCGGGTAAAAATGCGAACGTCGTATTGCCGAGATCGGGATTGCTGACGGAGCCGGGATTCGGCGGGATCGCGTTCGTGTTGAGGATGCGCAGCGCCTGCTTGCGGAGACCGTGATCGTGCGCCATTGCGTCGAGCGTTCCGCCAAATTGCTGCCCGCCATTCCCATCCGTCCACCAGCCCCACGTCTGCAATTCGCGATCGCCGTCGGTGAGATACGCCGCGCCCGGCGGATCGATTTGATCCACGAGCTGATTGATCCGCGTTTCCCAAGGCCCGCTCGTCGCCGCCGCCGAGACGAGAAATTGATCCATCAAACTCCGCACGCGCCGCACGAACATCGCGTTCAACTCCGGCGCCGCATATACGAGGCTCATCAAATAATTCCCGCCGCCGCCGACGGGCAGCCCGCCCTGGCTATGCATGTCGTCGTCGAAATAATTCTGCGAGCCCGTCCACGTGTGGCCAAAGCTCAAGTCCTGATCCCACGGCAGCGTGAACCAGTTCTTCGTCCCGAGCGTGTCGCGATACACGTAGTAATTTTTGTGCCCCCAATCCGTGTTCAGGATAAGCACATTCGCCGCGCAGAAATTGATCAGCGTGGGGATGTCCACATTGTCGTACGAATACCACCGCCGCTGCGCCAGCGAGAGCGCGGGATTCACGCCGTCGATGAGCGCCTGCAAATCCGCCGGACCCTCAAACTCGCGCGTCTTTTTCTCCGCGCCGCCCACCGATTCGAGTGAGTTGTACATCTTGTAAAGCGCCCCGTTTTGATCGAGCCCGCAGCGATCCAGGAACTCCTCATTCCCATCCTCGACCATGTCGTACACCCCGTAAAAACCCGTCGTCGGTGTGCCGCCCGTCGCTTGCCGGACATGCAGGAGATTTGAAAAATGCGACGCCGCGTGCAGCGAATTGTGCCAGCTCTCGTAGGCCATCGTGTTCCGCACTTTCGCCTTGTCCGCGTAGTTCGAGAGCAGATTCACGGTGCGGATTTCCGCCTCGCCGATCGCCCACTTAAACCGGTTGTCCTTGTTGAAATTCAGGTTGTAACTCTTCTTCGGAAAACCCTGCGTGGACTGGCCGTGGATGTTGACGAAGACGTAGTCGTAAAAGCGATCGAGGTAAAAAACGCTGCAGCGCGTGCCCGTCGCACCCGCTGCCGCATTCGGATCCTGCACGAACCAATCCAGCACGGGGAGCTGCGTGGTGTAGCCCGCCTCCAGCCCGACGGTGCCGAAATACTGATCGGTATCCGGGCCGACGACGCCGTCGAGGTCGATGAAAAGCGGATCGGTCATGGAGTTGCCAAGCGTATCCGCGGCAATGACGCGCCAGCGCAGCATGCTGCCCGCGGCCAGGCCGGTCGTGGAAATCTGCGCGGTGTAAGTATTCAGCAAACCCGCCGCCATTGGCACCAGCGTTTCCGTTCCCCACATGATGCGATACGCGAGCTGCACGCTCGCGATCGGATTGAGCGATGGCACCACTTTCGTCGTGATCGTAAGCGGCAGACTGCCCGCGCCGCCGACCGGGCGCGCGGGATTTTTCGTGGTGGCGGAAATGTGCGGACCGACCGCGCTAAGGCCCGCGCTGTTTGCCGAGCCCGGCGTCGGCGTCACGAGATAACTAGCCGCGCCATTTGCGACCGGAGTGGCTTCAAGTGTAGGTCGGAGCAGTGCGTTTGGATCGCTCGCGGTGTTGTTCAGGAGTTGAAGCGCGAGGATGTTCGTCCCGGCCACGATCCCGCTGGCGGGCATGCTCAGCGAGACGATGCGGCTGCGTCCCGGATCATGCGTGGTCGTCGCGGCGCTGTTCCAAAGCGGGGCGGCGGGCGCGGTATCGGTGGCGATGGCGACGCCGTTGATCCACGCCGCGAAGCCATCGCCAAACTGCACCGCGAACCGTGCGCTGCTGAAGGCGAACGGCTCCGCGACCGTGAATGGAATGCGCACGAACGCCGAAGGATTCGCGGACTGAAATCCCGCGAGCGTCGTCGTGATGTCCGTCGTCTCCACACGCGTGTCCGCCCCGCTCGCGATCTGCGCGACTTCCGCGGCGGTGAGGATGCGATCGTAAAAACGCACGTCGTCGAGCCGCCCCGTGTAGCGTTTCCAATAAGTGTCATGCGAACGCCCCAGCTCGATCGCCTGCGCTGCCGTCCAGCCCCACGCTGCCGAGTTGTTCGCCATCGCCGCCTGCACGCCGTCGATGTAAAGCGTCACCGCTTGGCCCGCGCCCGTGTTCATCGTCACCGCGATGTGATGCCACACATTGTCGCTCACGCTTACCGAGTTCCCGAACGACGAATAATCGCTGTTCGACTGAAGGTAAATTTTCCCGTCATCCGCCTGAATGATCACGATGCCCGCCGTGCCGTAATCGGGGCGCCGATCCCAAAGCATCGCACCCGAATTTCCTGAGCCCGTCGGAAGATTCGCGCGCATCCAAAAACCCACCGTCGATGACGCCACGTTGTAGGCCGGAATCGCGGGAATACTGAACTGATCATTCTCCGCGCCTACAAACTGCATGACCCCCGCGCGCTTTAGCGGAGCCGCCGCCGCATCCGTATCTGACGTTAGAAAGGCCGCGCCGCCGCCAGCGGTCGCGTTCCGAACGAGACCCGAGCTGTCCGCGGTGATCGTCGCCGTCGTCGCATTGTAGCGATGCTGCAAATTCGCCGCCGCCACGACCGTCGGCGTGCCAGAAATCCCCAGCGCCGCCGAGCCACTCACCCAGCCCGTTTCCGCAAACGGCTCACTCCCGCCGCGCCAAGTCGCACCCATTGCCGGGCCTGTCGTCGCATTCGGCACGATCCATTTTGCCGCTGTCGCCGCCGTCACGAGATTCACCGGCGGACCCGCCTGCACATTTCCGTAAGAGCCATCCGCAGCCTGCGGCGGATACGGATTCCACGCCTGCACCACCGTCGTTCCGCCGTTCGTCTCCGCCTTCGTGAGCGCGAGATATTCCCCTGCCGCATCGAGTTTGAAATTCGTGTGCAAAGTCGCCGCCGGATTGCGTCGATCTCTATTCGACGCAAAGACGACGAGATACTGCCCCGACGGCAAAATCTTGTCAGGAAAAGCCCACTTCCGAAGCTGCGTCGCGCTGTCCGAGAGATACCACCCGTTCAAATTCGCGGCGGTCGCGGCGGAATTGTAAATCTCGATCCAGTCTTCGTGGTTCCCGAAATCGTCGATGATGTCCGCGACGTTGTTTGCCATAAACTCCGTGATGACGAACTGCGCCTTCAGAGGCGCTGCGAGAAACACGAGTGAAAGGAGGAAGGGGAGAATGCGTGAGGAATGCACGTATTCTCGTAATCGAAAAAGGTTCGCGCGGCAATTTTCGCGGAAAGTCCGTCTCCAATCGATGCTTCAGGATATTGTGCATTGGCGGATTAATTCTTCCGTTTGTCCGAGCCTTACCTCGCACTTGCCGAAACGTGCGATGCACCGTCACCGATCCCGGCTACTCGACGGTGGCGGAACGCGGGCCGCGACCAGCGCTACCAATTCATGCGCCACGGGCTGACCAGCCGTCGCGCGCAGAAGCGTCCCGGACTTTACCGCCGACTGCCGTGCAGCTTCGCGCGGGGCTGCCTGCGACGGGAGGCGAACTTTTCGAGGAGCGTCGCGCAGGGTGGATACCGCAAGATTTGGCGAGGGCTGCCGACTCTGCGCAAGACGGCTTGCCCGGCGCTACGCGACCGCTTTGACTGCCGGGCATGATCCAAAACGTCGTCGTCCTTGGCGGTGGCAGCGCCGGCTTGCTCGCCGCGCTCTCGCTGAAAAAGCATTTACCGCAGCTCACCGTGCGGGTCGTTTTCAGCCGCGAGATCGGCATCATCGGCGTGGGCGAAGGGAGCACGGCGGATCTTCCGAATCATCTTCACGGCTTCCTCGGCATTGATCCCGGCGACTTCCATAAACGCGCCAGGCCGACGTGGAAACTCGGTGTGCATTTCCTGTGGGGGCCGCGCGCTTCGTTTGATTACTCGTTTACGAAAACCTACGTCGGCGCGGTGAAAGGGGTTTCGCGGCTGGCCGGCTATTACGCTTGGGAAAACTGCGATGCGCTCGATCTGAATTCCGCGCTGATGCACGAGGGGAAGGCGTTCGCGCGTTTGCAAAACGGCGCGCCGTTCGTGCAGCGCAACGTGGCTTACCATCTCGAAAACGCGGACTTCGTCGCGGCCCTGGAGCACTACGCGCTCGCGGCAGGCATCACTTTCACCGAGGGAAAAATGCAGTCGGTCGAGCGCGGGCCGGAGGGCTTCGCGGCGATCGTGCTGGAATCCGGCGCGCGTGTGACGGCGGATCTTTTTGTGGATGCCTCCGGCTTCCGTTCGGAGTTACTCGGCGCGGCTTTGGAGGAACCGTTCGAGAGTTTCGACGACGCGCTTTTTTGCGATCGGGCCATCGCGGGAGGTTGGGAGCGGACCGATGAGGCGGTGCCGCCGTACACGGTCGCGGAGACGATGGACGCAGGCTGGGCGTGGCAGATCGAGCACGAACGGCACATCAATCGCGGCTACGTTTTCAGCTCCGCGTTTCTTTCGGATGACGAGGCGGAGGCGGAGTTTCGTCGCAAGAATCCGAAGGTGCAGAAAACGCGCGTCGTGAAATGGCGCGGCGGGCGATACGCGCGGACGTGGGTCGGGAATGTCGTCGCGATGGGAAACAGCGCCGGGTTCGTCGAGCCGCTGGAAGCGACCGCCATCTTCGTCATTTGCAACGCCGCCCGCGCGCTCGCCGTGGCGCTCGCCGATACGGAGTGCGATCCGCAGCCAACCACGCGCGATGCCTTCAACAAAATCGTGAACCGGATGTGGGGTGAAATTCGCGACTTCCTCGCGATCCATTACCGCTTCAACACGCGCCTCGACACGCCATTCTGGAGGCACTGCCGGGAAAAAACCGCGCTGCACGGAGCCGAACGCATCGTGCGCTACTACGAGGAAAACGGGCCGAGCACCGTTTTCGCCTGCGAGCTACTCACGCCGGAGACGAGCATCTTTCACCTCGAAGGATTTTACGCGCTGCTCCTCGGGCAGAAAGTCCCGCACCGCTGCGTGCGCCCGCTGACGGCAGAAGAGGAAAAAATCCTAACCACCGAACGCAACACGCATCTGCACCACGCGCGACACGGCTTCGGCGTAGCCGAAAGTCTCGCGCTGATCCGCAGCCCGCAGTGGAACTGGACGCCGGGTTTTTACCAATAGCCGCGCCGCCCACTCACGCGCGGCGGCGACGCCTTCCCTCAAATCCTCCAGTTCAAAACCACGATCCCGGTCAGGATCAACGCGGCTCCGGCGAGCGTCTGCGCCGAAAAATGTTCACGCAGGATGAAGAACGAAAGCACGAGCGTGATGACGATGCTGCCTTTGTCCACCAAGGCGACGACCGTCACGGTCCCGGTCTTCATGGCGCGGTAGTAAAAAATCCAGGACAACGACGTGGTGAGCCCGGAGAAGGCGAGCAGCAGCAGGTCGCGCGGCGATGCCGCCGCCAGCGCCGCGAGCGGTCTGCCGGAGGTGACGACGAGCGCATTCCCAACGACGAGCGTGAAGACGACACAAGTGCGAAGCGCCAGGCTCACGTCCGGTCCGAGATTCTGCATCCCCGATTTCGCGAGGACGGAAGTAAGCCCGGCAAAGAGCGCGGCGAGGATGGCT
>JANLQB010000276.1:0-20791 GCA_031367565.1 Verrucomicrobiota bacterium | reverse complement strand
ATGATACGGCGTGGCCGCGCATGTTGAACCCCCGATATATCCCGGGCTGGAAATCGTTTCGTTCGCCTTTCGACAAGGTGACCGGGGACCGGCCTGATCTGCAAAAGGAGCCCGGCGTGCCGGTGAGCTATGGCATCAACGCATACTGCCTGGGAACCAACGCATCGAAGTTTGTCGCGCCAACGCAACTCATCGTGATGGCACCTGCGATGGAGGATCAGGACGAACTTATTTTTCTCGGAACGAGTGAATCGCATCCGAAGCTCCCGAAGCCGGAACCGGCGAACGGTGGCGGGGGGAATACCAAGAAGCGCGGAACACACTTTAATCGCAGCCAGTTAAACGCGATGTATGGCGACTGGCACGTGGCCACGATCAGCTACAAGGAATACCAAGGCTCCGAGGACGACGAAGGCAAGAAGCGCTGGTATCCCGAAGGCGAAGATCCCGAACAAAAGAAGTAACGCGGCTTTCGTCGTTCAATCGACGAACGAGCACTTCGTGTGAACGCTCTCCGCGAGGCGTTCGATGTATTGCCTTCGCGAGATTTCCTGAACTCCGAAACGCTGGAGATGCGGCGTGGTCCACTGCGTATCGAGCAGCGTAAAACCTCGCTCGCGCAGGCGCATGACGAGGGCGTGCAGCGCGACTTTTGACGCGTCGGTGACGAGGTGAAACATGGACTCGCCGAAAAACGCACTTCCGAGCGCGACGCCGTAGAGTCCGCCGGCAAGCTGACCTTCGCGCCACGCCTCGACCGAGTGGCCGTGGCCAGCGCGGTGCAGCGCCACGTAGCTCTCGATGATCTCCTCGTTGATCCACGTTTCTTCGCGTTTTGCGCAGTGGCGGATCACGGTCTCAAACGCCGTATTGATGCGAATCTCGAAGAGATTTTTTTTAAGCGCCCGCTTGAGGCCATGCGGGACGTGAAAGGTATCGAGCGGGATGACGGTCCGCGGATCGGGTGAGAACCATTGAATCTCGCCGTCTTCCATCCCCATCGGAAATACGCCGTTCCGATAACCGTGGAGGAGATGGTTCATGGCGATCATCAGTGGGGAAAAATCGCCGCCCTAGTGGAGCATCGCCAGCGGATTCGGCTCGCGGATGAGCTTGGCGTCGAGATCGAGGAAGTAGTCGAGCCGGCGCTCGGTGGCGGCGAGGTCGATGTGGCGGGCCATGATGAGGTAGCTCGCGTAATGATTCCCCTCACTCTCGACGAGGCTCGCGTAGAAATCGGCGAGTGGAGCATCGAGGTCGCGGATGCCTTCGGCGAGGATTTGGAATTTCTCGCAACTGCGGCCTTCGATGAGCGCGAGGACGACGAGGTGGTCGATGACTTGTTCTTTGCGGCCTTTCCGCACGGAGGTCATCATGCCGCTGATCCACGGGCTGCGCTGCGGATTGTGAAACGGGATGCGACGCTCGCGAAGCAGGCCGAGCACGAGGTCGAAGTGTTGCAGCTCTTCGATGGCGATGGCGTTGAGTTCGCTGACGCAGTCGTGGAGTTCGACATACTTTTCGAGATTCAGCGCGGAGGTGGCGGCTTTGCGCTCGAGGTGCGCGTGATCGACGAGGACGGGCGCGAGGTTCCCGCGGATTTTAGGAAGCCAGGTGTCGGGAAGTTTTTCGCGCCAGAGGAGCATGGTGGGAAATTACGATTGCGGATTGCAGATTGCGGATTGTGGATTTAGCCGGTGCGCGATCTGTGCCCGAGCATCATAAAAAACAGATTCGGCGTCGCGGGAGGCATCAAGGCGGTGGATGAAGGGGCGGTCGAGGGCGAGAAAGAGGCGTCGGACTTCGCGCTGGTAGTCGAGCGCCTCGAAGTCATCGAGCACGTCGCCTCTTCGGGTGATGCGCGCCGAGCCGGTGGTGGGGTCGAGATCGAGGAGGAGGACGAGATCGGGGATGGGCGCGAAGGTTTCATTTTCGACGATGATGGCCTGCGGATCGAGGCCGCGTGCGCCTTGGTAGGCGGCGGTGGAAAAATAATAGCGATCGAGGATGACGACCGCGCCGCGATCAAGCGCCGGGGCGATGAGCGTGGCGACGTGCTCGGCTCGGTCTTTCAGAAAGAGTGCGAACTCGTCTTTGAGCGAAAGGCGACCGGTTTTCGCGGACTGGCGGAGTGCGGTTCCGTGCGGGCCGTCGGTGGGTTCACGGCTGGTGATGACTGCATGTCCGCTTTCGCGCAGCCAGGCGGCGAGGCTGCGGGCGAGCGTGGATTTTCCCGTTCCGTCGATGCCTTCGAGGACGAGCAGGAAACCGCGCCGGTTCATTGCTCCCGCGCACGCCATCTCGCGAGCTGGGCGGCGATGTTTTCGGGTGACGGCGCGCCGATGGCGGTGCGGGCGGACATGGCGCGCGTGAGGTCGAAGCAGTCGAAGAGGTCTTCGGCGAAGGCGGGGCTGAGCGCCTGGAAATCGGCGAGTGACAATTGCGGCAGCGGGCAGCGGCGCTCGGCGGCGAGGGCGACGGCGCGACCGATGGCTTCGTGGGCGTGGCGGAAAGGGACTCCGCGTTTCACGAGATAGTCGGCGAGGTCGGTGGCGAGCAGGAGCGGGTCGGCGACGGCGCGGGCGCAGGCTTCGGGATTGGCGCGGATGCTGCCGAGCATCGGGGTGTAGATGGCGAGCGCGGCTTTGACGGTGTCGATGGAATCGAACACGGGCTCCTTGTCTTCCTGCATGTCGCGATTGTAGGTCATCGGCAGGCCTTTCAGGACGGTGAGCAGCGCGATGAGATTGCCGAAAACGCGGCCCGTTTTCCCGCGCGTCAGCTCGGCGATGTCGGGATTTTTTTTCTGCGGCATGAGCGAGCTGCCGGTCGTGTAGGCGTCGCCGATAGTGACGAACGCGAACTCAGCGGAAGCCCAAAGGATGAGGTCCTCGCTCAGCCGCGAAAGATGCGTCGCGATCAGCGCGAGCGCGGCGAGCAGCTCCACGGCGAAGTCGCGGTCGCTCACGGCGTCCATGCTGTTTTGCGAGACGTTTGGAAAATTCAGGAGCTTCGCGATGTGGGCGCGATCGAGCGGGATCGTGGAACCGGCGATCGCGCCGCTGCCGAGCGGGAGCACGTCGAGCCGCTTCCGCGTGTCGGCGATGCGGCCTAGATCGCGCCCGATCATTTCCACATAGGCGAGAAGGTGGTGCGCGAAATAGACGGGCTGCGCGCGCTGGAGATGCGTGTAGCCGGGGATGATGATTTCGCGATGCGCCTCGGCGAGATCGAGCAGGGCGTTTTGGAAATCGCGGAGCGCGGTCGCGAGGGCATCGCATTCGGCGCGGAGGTAGAGCCGCAGGTCGAGTGCGACTTGATCGTTCCGGCTGCGGGCGGTGTGCAGCTTCGCGCCGGGCGCACCGATGCGGCGCGTCAGCTCGGCCTCAATGTTCATGTGGATGTCTTCCAGCTCCATCTTGAACTCGAATTTTCCCGCCGCGATTTCCTCCCCGATCCCGCGCAGTCCCGCGACGATCTGCGCGCGCTCGTCCGCCGTCAGCAGCCCCGCTTTTTCCAAGGCGGCGGAGTGCGCGATCGAGCCTTCGATGTCATGCGCCCACAAGCGCCAGTCGAACGAAATGGATTCGCTGTATTTTTGAAGCAACGGGGCGGTGTCTTGCTGAAAGCGGCCTTTCCACATGGGTCGTAATGTTGACTAAAACTGCGTTTGCACCTTGCGGATCAAGCAAATGCCTTCGCGCGCGAGCAGGTCGCACTTCGCCTCGATGCGCACGGTCTTCTTTTCCGGGGTAAAGCCGAGCCGCTTGCTGATGCACGTTTCCAGCGTGTCGATATGCACGTCTTCGAACTCCACGATCTTGCTGCAATCCGTGCAGATGAGGTGGTTGTGGTTTGGGTGATCGACGTAGTTCGGGTCGTAAAATTTGTAGTCTTTCCCAAAGTCCATTTCCTTCAGCGCACCGCTTTCCACGAGCAGCGGCAAAGTGCGATAAACGGTGGCGCGGGAAACGGCGGGATCGAGCCGGCGGGCCATGAGCAGCAGTTCCTCGGCGGTGTAATGCTCCTTGGTACTGAAGGCGGCCTCGATGATGGCGTCGCGTTGCGTCGTCTTGCGGAGATTTTTACTCTCGATGAAATGATAGATGCGTTGCCGGAGCGCGGGGTCCATGACGCGAGGATAGGAAAGCGAGCCGGTGAGTCAAACAATCGACTAACGAACTCAGTGCGGATTGTTCAGCTTCTGCTTTTTCCGGAGGAAAAGCTCCACCGCCTTGCCCGTTTCTCCACGTGCGGCAAAAATGCGCGCGGCTTTTCTCAAAAACCATTCGGGAGCGCTCGAGTTCGAGGCGACTTTCATGATCACTTCGCGCGCCCGCTCCAGATCCCCGGTGCGCTCGAGTTGCTCGGCGTAATCACGGGCGTTCACGACATCGTTCGGACGGGCATCCCAAATCGCCGCCAGATGCGCTGGGTCGGCAGTCGAGGCATTCCGAATCGGTGGCTCAGGCCACTCGGCGTCGATGATTTCCCACGCGGCATCGTCGGATTCCCACTTGTGGAGAATAGTCACCCATCTCGCAAAATCGCGCGGGCGAAAGTCGGTGTGACGCCGGCAGAATTGCTCGAACTGCTCCCTCGTCCCGCGCTCGGCCACGATCGAGTAAAAGGTGTCCACTTCCTCCGCGTCGAGTTCGCCCGAGGTGGATGCGCGCTCTTCGCACCACCGCGCCACCGCTTCGCGCGAGGCCGCTTCCGGGACGTTGCGCGCGTAGGTGAGGAGGAATTCGGGATGGATCTGCGCGTATTGCGCCCACAATTCCGCGGCACCACGCACGCGAGCCGTCTCCTGCATGCCGATGCCGAATACCTCCCTGGCGCGGTGGCCAGCTCGCTCGACGGCAACCTGCCAGTAGTTCAGCGACATCATCGGGGCGACGCGCACGCAAGCGCGTGCTTGCATGGCGGCGAGTTCCCACGAACCGGGCATGAGCCGCGTGGCGATGCGGAAATGCCGTTGCCACTCGGCGGTCCGCCGGTTCTGCGGGTCGTCGATCTGGTGCATCGCGATCGAGTAGTGGAGCGTCGGATTGAGCGGGAAATAGACGAGCGCGTGCTCGAGTTCGGTGACGGAGACAAAGGGCGTCGTCTGCTCCCGAGCGAGGAGGCGCGTGAGCGAGAGTGGCGACCATGCGGGCAGGTCGGTGAAAAATGGGAACGCCCAAAATGCCGCGATGCCGATCGGCACGAGCGCGGCTTTTCGCGGAGCGGGAATGAGCCCGCCGGGTCCGCTCGGAGCACACGCGAGCGCGAGCGCGGCGAGGCCCAAACCGGCGGTGGCCCAGCGGTGCGCGGGCACATCGAAAAGGGCATGGACGACGAGCACGGCGGCGGCGGCGAAGGGGCCGGCGCGCATGAAGATGCTGCGATTCCCCGAGTAGATGACGCGGACGCGCGGCGCGATGTAGGCGATGCCCGCGATGACGCCGAAGAAGACGGGAAACGCGCCGAGTTCCACGAGCCATTGCAGCCAGCTACTTTCGGGATGCAGCACGATCGACTCACCCGTGGCGACTTCCTGATACATCGGGAAAATTTGCGTGAAGGTGCCGATGCCGTGGCCGAAGAGCGGCGCATCTTTCCACACGCGCAGTGTATCCTGCCAGATGTGGACACGCATGAGGGTGGAAACTTCGCCGCCTTCCTTGGACGCAAAGCGGGCCAAAACTTGCGCGCCAAAGGCGAGGCCCGCCGCCGCCATCACTCCGAGCACACCCACCGCGATGGCGAGCGTGCGGATGCGGGGAAAGCGCAGAATGATGAGCAGCAGGAAAACGCCGAGGCCCGCCGCGAGCACGATGACGCCGCCTCGCGACTGCGTGGCGAGCAGCCCCGCAAAGGCGATGGTGGAAAGCACGAGCGCCGTGGCGAGGTGGCGGTAGTGCCGGCGCACGGCGGCCCAGCCCGCGCAACCGGCGCCGAGCACCACTCCCATTGCGAGGAAGCACGCGGTGTGATTGCGATTTGGAAATGGTCCGAAACCGACCCAGCCGGGCGTGTAGCGCAGACCGTAGATGGCGTCGGGATCAATGCCGCGCGTGATAAAGGACACGAGCGAAACGATCGCAGCCGAGGCGAGCATTCCCCAAATCATAACCGTCCGGCGGCTGCGATCGAGCGCGATTGTGCGCGCCCAGAGGAACCACACGATCGCCACGATCCCCGCGAGCATCCCGTCGAGTGCGCGCGAAGGTTCGGGATTGTGCGTCCACGGAAAAACGACGCCGTAGCTTTCCGAAAGAGTCGTGCGCCAACTGGTGGAGCCGAAGATCTTGGCGGGTCCAAATTCCTTTAACAAAAAAACCGCGACGGCGGCGACGATGAGCGCGTTTCCCACGCGACTCGGCCGCACGAGCGAAGGTGGAGAAATCCAGACTCCAATCGCGAGCAGGACCAGGAGGCCGATTTGCACGATGCGATCCACTGCGCCAAAAGCCAGCGGCGCGAGAATCGTGAGCAGGATAAAAATCGCGAGCCCCCACGTTTCGGGAGACATCCTTGGGGGCATTTTTTGTACCCTGCGTTTGCGGACTACTTTTTCCATTGGCCCAGCGCCTTAACATAGACGGGTCGAAAACACTCAGCGATTCTTTGCCACTCGCCAGCATGACCGCGATTCATCGGCGCATGCAGTGTCCATGGCTGATCGCCATCGTGCATGACGTGGACGACGATCTCGTTTTCCACCTCGCCGTGATCGACGAATCCGATCCGCCGCAGCGTGTGCTCAAAGAGCGCCCAAAACTCCTGCGCGCTCCGGCAGCGCTCCACTTCCATCCCGAGCAATTGCGCCTGCAAGAGCGCGTATCGCACTTCGCGCCGACGCTCGATGACGCGAGTGAGGCGCCGCTTCACATCCTCCCAATTGTACAAAAAATGAAAGTAGCGCAGCCCGACGACCGCGAGGACGAACAGCGCCCCGATGCCGATCGGCAGCGTGCGACCCTGACTCCAAAAGATACTGAGGCCGAGAAGACTCAGCACGAGGCAGACGCCGTAGAGGCCGAGGATGATGCGCCTTTTAGAAAAACCGAGTTTCTCCAGCTTATGGTGAATGTGCTCGTCGTCCGCGTGAAAAAGCGGGAAGCCCCGGACCCCGCGCCGCAGCAGCGCAAAGGCGGTGTCGATGATCGGCACGCCGAGCGCGACGATGGTGACGAGCAGGACGGCGGCGATGGAGCCTTTGTGCGAGCCGACGAGCGACATCGACGCGACAAAAAAACCGATGAGGTAGGCGCCGCCATCGCCGAGAAAAATTTTCGCCGGTGGAAAATTGAACACGAGAAAACCGAGCAGAGCGCCCGCCATCGTGAAGGCAAACCACGCGACCGAGAGCTGCTCGGACAGGAGGCCGACGATTCCCAGGGTCGTCGCCATAAAGAGGCCCAAACCTCCGGCGAGCCCGTCGAATCCATCGATCAGATTCACGATATTTGGGACGGTGATCAGCCAGAGAACCGTGGCGAGAAACCCGCCCAGCCGCCCCAATTCCACGCTCCACGCACCCCCCGGATACGTGACGCGATCAATGCTCAGCCCGAGGCCATAGACGAGCGCCGCGATGGCGATTTGCGCGATAAGTTTTTTCCGCGCCCCGAGCGCCTTAAAATCATCCCACAGCCCGAGCGCAAACATAAGCCCGCAGCCGGTAAAGACCGGTGCCCACTGGCCCTTGCGATGGCGGTCGAGATAAAGGATGACGACCGCGCCGAGCATCAGCGTGACCATGATCGGGATGCCGCCGATACGGGGGATCGGGCGCGCGTGCTTCTTCCGATTCTCGTTCGGCTTGTCGAGGCCGAAGCCCATTTGCCCGAGGCGGATCGCCTGCGGCGTAAGGGCTAGTGAGATGAGAAATGCGCAGACGAAAAAACAGACCGCGTAAATCATTTCACGGATACCTCCGCCAGCCGGGAAACGGGGGATGTTTCAGCAAACTGCATGAAGCTTACCGGTGCGCGAAGAGGCATGATTCGGACGAACGATCGCGAATCGGTGACAGCAGCTTTTGTGACACGAGCCATGGAGCGGCGAGCGTGTCATTTTTCCAACGTGCAAAGCAACTCCCGCCAGCACGCGAGCGCCATCTCTCGATGCGCGCGCGGGTCGGCCAGCGCTGGTGCGGAAATGGAAACGGGGCGCTGCTTTTTCTCCAATAACCAGCCGGCCACCGCCTCGGCGTCGCCGGGCGCAAACACGCCGGCGTGCGGCACCTCGCGCAGCTCCCGGGCAATCGCACCGTCCGTCGGACCCACCCACAAAAGCGGGCGTGGCAACGTGCGCACGAGCCCGAGTTTGCTCGGCCACAGGCATCCACGCGTGGAGGGAATCTGCGTGACGGCGCACACCTGCGCGCGCAGCAGAGAGGCGGGAAGTTCCGCCTCCTCGATGTATGGTTGCCAGTCGCAACGCTGCAATCCGAGTTGCGTCGCGCGTTCTCGCGCCGCCGGCCACGACGGACCGCCTCCTTGAAAAAACAACCGCATTTCGCCATCGCGTTTTTCCACGATCGCCTGCGCCGCCAACAGCGTCTCCCACTCATGCGCGCGCCCGAGATTCCCCGAGTAAATCCACGTCCACGGCGCAGTCGGCTCGACCGCCGGAACCGGCCGAGCAAGCACCGACGCGAAAAGCCACGGACGCACGATCTCCGGCTCGACTTGGTATTTTCGCAAACGCGCCGCCATATCCTCGTCGAGCACGACCACGCGCGCCGCACGCCGATAGGCCCAGCCCATCGCGCGCGCGGCATTTCGCGAAAGCGCGCCCTCCGAAATCTCGCCCAACTCCACCGCGATCTCGGGATACAAATCCATAATCCAATGCACCGCCGCCGCCCGATGCCACAGCGCGACCAACCCTGCGACGACCGACAGACACGGCGGCGACGAAGCCGCGATCACCACATCCGCGCGCGGCCTGCACATCCCCGACCGCAGCATCCGAAAAAGCGCGGCCATCTCCCGCCGCGTGCGCCCGTCTTTTTTCTGCGCGCCGCGATACTCCTCCCGCGCCGCCACAAAATCGACCTCATGCCCTCGCGCTGCGAGATCGTCGGCCAACTCCCGCAACAGGATGCCCGTCGGCGCTGGGTCCGGAGGGAAATACTGGTTGAGAAAAAGAACGCGCATCAATGCAAGAAGCGCGCGCTCCGAACCCTTCGATGTTCGCCGTTCGATGTTCGATGTTCGACGTTCATCCGAAGCTCTTCACCACCACCGCCGGATTCCCGCGCACGAGCGATTTCGGCGGCACATTTTCCAGCACGACACTTCCCGCCGCGACCATGCTTCCCCCGCCAATCTCTACGCCCGGCGCGACGAACACCTGCGCCGCGATCCACGACCGCTCGCGCACCGTGATCGGTTTCACGATCAACTCAAACATTTGCGACCGAAAATCATGCGATCCCGTACACAGGAACGCCCTTTGCGACACGCAAACATGCGACTCGATCGTGACCGGCGCGAGGCTGAGCACGACGACTTCTTCGCCAAACCAAACGTGATCGCCCACCGTGAGCCGCCACGGAAAAGTGATATTCACCTGCGAACGAATGACCACGTCGCTGCCGATCGTCGCCCCAAACGCCCGCAGCAGCGCCACGCGTAGCGCCGAGGGCCACGGCCACGGCGTCTGGAAAAAGAGGCACTTCGCACCGACCCAAAGCATCTCTTTCCAACGGGGAGCGCCACGCTCGAAGTCGCCGGTCGTGTAATCTTTCAACTGCATGAACCGGAGTGAAAGCGCGAATCATACGCAGGAACGTTCGGAGTTCCGACTCTCGCCGGTTCGTTGGGAGTTCCGGCTTCCGCCGGTCCGACCGCAGAGGCAGCGACGTCGAATCCTCGTTCCATCCGCCCCCCGGCATACCCTCTGCTTTTTCGTTGCTGCGATGATACGAACATGACTCGATGACTTGCGAAGAAATGATAGAAACATCGCGAACGCCCTGCACGCGAGCATTTCCGATGCACGCACGGCGAGGACACTGATTTATGACCCACGGCCCTACATTTCCCTCCTCGTTTCTCCGATGAAACTCCGCGCACCCGCGCTCATCTTTTTCTAGCAGGAAAATGCCCGCACCCAGCAGCGCTCCCACGCCCCTCCTCGATCGCATCGCCGGCCATCCGCGCGATGCCATCGCGGTCGTCTGCGCCGGAAAATCGCTGACCTACGGCGAACTTGATCGCCGCTCCGCCAGCCTCGCGCGCCGTCTCGTCGGGGAAACGCGGGTCGCCATTTGCGCCACGCGTTCCGCCGACACGATCATCGGCATCCTCGCGATCCTCCGAGCCGGAGCCGCCTACATCCCGCTCGACCCGGAATATCCCGCGGAGTTGCTCGAGTTCGTCGCCAAAGATTCGGGCGCCCGCGTCCTCCTCGCGCCGCGCGCTCACTCACGAATGCTCCCCGCAGCAATCGCGAACACGATTTTTCTCGAAGACGACACCGAAGTTCCTTCGATCGCGCCTCCTTCGATCTCGCCGGCCGATCTCGCCTACATCATCTACCCCTCCGGCTCCACGGGCCGACCCAAAGGCGTCCTCGTTTCACACGCAAATCTCGCCCATTCCACGAACGCCCGGCTGGCCTTCTACGAAAACCCGCCCGCACGTTTCCTCCTGCTTTCCTCGTTCGCCTTCGACAGCTCGGTCGCCGGCATTTTTTGGACACTCGCCCGCGGCGGCACGCTCATCATTCCCGCGTCAGGTGAAGAGCGCGACCCATCCGCCATCGCTACGATCATCGAAAAACAGCGCGTCACGCACACCCTCTGCCTGCCGTCGCTGCACGCGTTGCTTTTGAAAACCGGCAGCGATTTGCGCTCGCTCGAAACCGTCATCGTCGCCGGAGAAAACTGCCCGCCCGATCTCCCCGCCGCGCATTTCCAACGACTCCCGCACGCGCAGCTCTTCAACGAATATGGCCCCACCGAGGCCACCGTCTGGAGCACCGTCGCCGAGCTCACCGCACATGGCCCGATCACGATCGGCCAGCCCATCCCCAGCACCACCGTCCAGCTTCTCGATGGCGAAATCCACATCGGCGGCCCCGGCGTAGCGCTCGGCTATCTCAACCAGCCGGAACTCACCGCCGAAAAATTCGTCACATCGCCCACCAGCGAACGCCTCTACAAAACCGGCGACCTCGCCCGCCGCCTTCCAAACGGCGACCTCGAATTCCTCGGCCGCTCCGATCGCCAGGTAAAAATCCGCGGCCATCGCATCGAACTCGACGCCATCGAATCCGTCCTCCTCGCGCACCCGAAAATCCCCACCGCCGCCGTCATCGCCCGCAAAGGAAAATTAGTCGCCTACGTCCCATCCGTCCCATCCGACCTCCGCGCATTTTTGGAAAAAAAACTCCCCGCCTCGATGCAGCCCAGCGCGATCGTAAAGCTCACGATTTTCCCCCTCGCCCCCAACGGCAAAATCGACCGCAACGCCCTCCCCTCGCCCGACCGCACCCGCCCCGCACTCGACACCGAATTCGCCCCCCCGCGCACCGCCCTCGAAACCTTCCTCGCCGAAGAATGGCGCGAAGTCCTCCAGCTCGACCGCATCGGCCTCCACGACAGATTCTTCGACCTCGGCGGCGATTCCCTCCAAGCCGCCTCACTCGCGAGCCGGCTCCAGCAAAAGCTCGGCGAGCCCGTCTTCATCGTCGCCCTCTTCACCGCGCCGACCCTCGCGCAGCTCGCCGAGTTCCTAAAAGAGAACTATCCCGCAGCGACCGCGCGCCTCTTCCACGAGGGAACGGAAGTTCAACGCAGAGGCGCGGAGATCGCAGAGAAACGCGGAGATTTAACAGTCCGCGCCATGCTCCCGAAGCCGCGCACGTTTTCGCATCCGTCGCGCAAAAACCCGCGCGTCATCTTCATCCTCGCGCCCCCGCGTTCCGGCACCACGCTCCTGCGCTCCATGCTCGCGCAGCACCCTGCGCTCTTCACCACCTCCGAGCTACGCCTCCTCGGTTTCGAAACCCTCGCCGAACGCCGCGCCGCCTACTCCGGCTCGCAAAGCATCTGGCATCGGGGCATCATCCGCGCTCTCGCCGAAAGCAAACACGGCGACGAAGCCGAAGCCGCCCGCATCGTCGAAGAATGCGAACAGGAAAATCTCTCCACCGCCGAGTTCTTCACGCTGCTCCAGCAATCCATCGCCCCGCGCGAACTCGTCGATAAATCCCCGTCCTACGCCCTCGACCCCGCCGCGCTCCGCCACGCCGAGGAGCTTTTCGAAAACGCCTTTTTCATCCACCTCGCGCGCCACCCGTCCGAGGCGATCACCTCCTTCGCCGAGCGCCGGATGGACCAGGTTTATCTCCCACCAAACCAACTCACGCCACGCGAAGCCGGCGAAGCCGTCTGGCAAATCGCGCACGAAAACATCCTCGATTTCCTCGCGACCATCCCCGCCGAACGGCAGGCGCAAATCCGCTACACCGATCTCGTCACCGACCCGCGCCGCGAAATGGAAAAGCTCTGCACCGCGCTGGCCATCCCCTTCGACGCCGCCCTGCTCGACCCTTACCAAAAAGCCCCGATAGCCACCGCCGACAGCTTCGACGACCCAAATTTCCTAAACCGCAAAACCATCGACGCCACCAAAGCCGAAGCCTGGCGCGGCGTCGAAAAAGACCACTTCCTCTCCGCCGAAACGTGGGCGCTCGCCGAAAAACTCGGCTACCAAAAATACCTCCCACCCGTCGCCTCAGTCCCATCCGAAAACGCCATCGCCATCGTCGGCCTCACCGGACGCTTCCCCGGCGCGAACAACATCGAGACTTTCTGGAAAAACCTCTGCGAAGGCACCGAATCCATCCGCCCGTTCACCGACGCCGAGCTGCGCGCCAGCGGCATCGATCCCGCGATCCTCTCTCAGCCTGACTACGTCAACGCCGGAGCCGTCCCCGAAAACGCCGACCAATTTGCCGCCACGTTTTTCGGTTACACGCCGCGCGAAGCCGAACTCATGGACCCGCAGCAGCGCCTCTTCCTCGAAGTTGCGTGGGAAGCCTTCGAGCACGCGGGCTGCGACGTCTCGCGTTTCCCCGGCAGCATCGGAGTCTTCGCCGGACTCGCGCTCAACAGCTACTTCCAAAACAACCTCGCGACGCGCCCCGACATCGCGCCGCTCCTCGGCCACTACTCGCTCACCATCGGCAACGAGAAGGATTTCGTCGCCACGCGCGTCGCGCACAAACTCGGCCTGCACGGCCCCGCGATCGGCGTGCAAACCGCGTGCTCCTCCTCGCTCGTCGCCGTTCATCTCGCCTGCCAAAGCCTGCGCCTCCGCGAGATCGACCTCGCACTCGTCGGCGGCGGACGCATCCGCGCCCCGCTCCAGGCCGGCTACACCTATATCGACGGCGGCATCCCCTCGCCCGACGGCCATTGCCGCGCCTTCGACGCCGAAGCGCGCGGCTGCGTCGCCGCCAGCGGAATCGCCGCCGTTGTTTTGAAACGCGTCGCCGATGCGCAGCGCGACGGCGACCACATTTTCGCCGTCATCAAAGCCACCGCCATCAACAACGACGGTGGCGACAAAGCCGGCTTCACCGCGCCGTCCGTCGAAGGCCAGACCGAAGTCATTTCCCGCGCCCACACCGCCGCTGGAATCACCTCCGACGCCATCGGCTACGTCGAAGCCCACGGCACCGGCACCCCCCTCGGCGACCCCATCGAAATCGCCGCGCTCACCAAAGCGTTCCGCAAAACATCGAGCGCCACCGCGCACTGCCGCATCGGTTCGGTCAAGACGAACATCGGCCACCTCGACGCCGGAGCCGGAGTCGCCGGCCTCATCAAAACCGCACTGGCTCTCGATCGCGGCCTGATCCCGCCCAGCCTTCATTTCCAAAACCCGAACCCGCAGATCGAGTTCGCGAATAGTCCATTCCTCGTCAACGCCACGCTCACCGATTGGCCGCGCACCAACGCACCGCGTCGCGCCGGAGTCAGCTCTTTCGGAATCGGCGGCACGAATGCACACGCCATCCTCGAAGAAGCTCCCTCCTCCTCCTCGTCCTCGTCCTCGATTCCACAGCTTCTAGTTCTCTCCGCCAAAACCGCGACCGCACTCGACCGTGCGACCGCAAACCTCGCGGCGCATCTCCGCACGAATCCCGCCCAGTCGCTAGCCAACATCGCCTTCACGCTCCAAACCGGTCGCCGCCAATTCACGCATCGCCGAATCCTCATCGCGAGCAGCACCACCGAAGCCGCAGACCTCCTGGAGTCCCGCGATTCCCGCCACGTTTTCACGAGCGAATCCCCCGCCGAAAATACTCCCGTCGCCTTCATGTTCCCCGGCCAGGGAGCACAGCATCCCGGCATGGCGCGCGAGCTTTTTGATAAGGAACCCGTCTTCCGCACCGCGCTCACCCGCTGCGCCGAAATCCTCCGCCCGCACCTCGATCTACTCGCCGCGCTTTACCCCGCCGAACCCGCCCGCGAGACGATGACTGCGACCGCCATCGCGCAGCCCGCCATCTTCTCCATCGAATACGCGCTCGCCAAACTCTGGGAATCGCGCGGCATCAAACCGTCCGCGCTGCTCGGTCACAGCGTCGGCGAATTCGTCGCCGCGACCCTCGCCGGAGTCTTCACACTCGAAGACGCGCTCACGCTCCTCGCCGGACGCGCAAAACTCATGCAGGCCATCCCGTCAGGAGCAATGCTCGCCGTCCGCCTGCCCGAATCCGAACTCCGCCCGCGCCTCGGCCAGCTCATCGAAATCGCCGCGATCAATTCCCCGCGCCTCTGCGTCGTCTCCGGCCCACCCGAAGCCATCGCACTTTTCGCGGAGGAAATGACCGCCGAAAACATCGCGACCGTCCCGCTGCAAACCTCGCACGCCTTCCACTCCGCGATGATGGAGCCGGTCATCGTCCCCTTCACCGAGCTGGTGAAAAACACGCCGCGCTCACCGCCGCGCATCCCGCTCATCTCCACGCTCACCGGCGATGCCACAGCCGACTTCACCGCCCCGGAATACTGGCCTCATCAGCTTCGCCAGCCCGTCCGCTTTTCCAGCGCCGCGGCAAACGTGGAGAAAAACCACGTCCTCCTCGAAGTCGGCCCCGGCACCACCCTCGCCCCGCTCGCCCGCCAATCGCGTGGCGGCACCGTCGTCAGCTCGCTGAACAATTCCGCCAGTGATCAGTCCGCGATCCTCGAAGCCCTCGGACGCCTCTGGCTCGCCGGAGTCACGATTGACTGGCGCCTCCAGCACGCGGACGAACGTCGCCAGCACGTCCAACTCCCGACGTATCCCTTCGAGCGTGAACGCTACTGGCTCGAACCCGGCACGCGCACACTCATCGCCGCACCGGCCGCAATCGAGAAACCCGTCGCTTCCGAAAAACCACTCGCGCCAAGACCCGACACGAATCTTCACGACGAAATCAAAGCCGTCCTGCACGAACTCTCCGGCGTCCCCGTCGAGCGGATGTCGCACACCGCATCCTTCCTCGAAATCGGCTTCGACTCCCTCTTCCTCACGCAAGCGATCCTCGCGATCCGCAAACGTTGCGGAGTCACCATCGCTTTCCGCCAGCTCTTCGAGGAACTCTCCACCATCGACGCCCTCGCGGCGTTCATCGGCAAATCCGGCGCATCCGTCCCATCTCCGAAAACCAGCAGCACGCCAACCCCCGCCCCGAACGAATCCTTCGGCCCCTTCCGCTCGCTCAACGCCACCGACCCCACCGCGCTCACGCCGCAGCAGCAAACCCACCTCGACGCCCTCGCCGCCCGCTACCGCGAACGCACCCGCGCTTCCAAAGAACTGACGCAGAAAAACCGGAAACACTTCGCCGACCCACGCTCCATCTCCGGCTTCCGTCCATTTTGGAAAGACCTGATTTACCCCATCGTCGTCGAGTCGTCTTCCGGCTCGAAAATGCGCGACATTGACGGCCACGAATACATCGACTTCACGATGGGCTACGGCACGAACCTGCTCGGCCACTCGCCACGCTTCATCACCGACGCCATCGCCGAGCAACTCGATCGTGGCATCGAGATTGGCCCGCAATCACCGCTCGCCGGAGAAGTCGCCGCGCTGCTCTGCGAATTCAGCGGCCACGACCGCGCCGCTTTTTGCAACACCGGCTCCGAAGCCGTCGTCGCCGCCGTGCGCATCGCCCGCACCGTCACCGGACGCGATCGCATCGCAACGTGCTCCGGCTACCACGGCATCAACGACGAATTCCTCGTCCGCGCCAAAACGATCGGCGGCGAACGCCGTTCCGTCGCCATCGCACCCGGCATCCCCGACCACATCGCGCGCGAAGTCCTCGCCGTCGAATACGGCACTCCCGAATCGCTCGAAATCATCCGCGCCCACGCGCACGAACTCGCCGCGATCCTCGTCGAGCCCGTGCAAAGTCGGCATCCCGATTTACAACCGCGCGAGTTCCTACACGAGCTGCGCAAGATCACGCGCGAGCACGGTATCGCGCTCGTTTTCGACGAAGTCATCACCGGCTTCCGCTGCCATCCGGGCGGTGCGCAGACATGGTTTGGCATCCGCGCCGACCTCGTCACGTATGGAAAAATCATCGGCGGCGGAATGCCCATCGGCGCGCTCTGCGGACGCGCCGAATACATGGACGCCCTCGACGGCGGTGCGTGGAATTTCGGCGACACCTCGCGTCCCGAAACTGGCGTCACCTTCTTCGCCGGAACCTACGTCCGCCACCCGCTCGCCCTCGCCGCCTCGCGCGCCATGCTCCGCTTCCTGCGCGACAAAGGCCCCGCGCTCCAAAAACGCCTCAACGAACGCACCGCCCAACTCGTCGCCGACCTCAATTCCTTCCTCGCCCTCGAAGCCGTCCCGATCCGCGTCGAAGTCTTCGCTTCAATGTTCATCGTGAAGTTCGACGCCGACTTCGCCTTCGGCGGCCTGCTCTTTTTCCACCTGCGCGCAAAAGGAATCCACGCGTGGGACAACCGCCTGCTCTTCCTCTCCACCGCGCACACCGAGCAAGACCTCGCACGCTTCAACACCGCCTTCTGCGAAAGCGTCGTCGAGATAAGCGCCGGAGGATTTTTCGAGAAAGCCACGCGCGCCGTTTCTGCTCCACGCGCAATCGAAAATCCGATCGCCGCTGTGCCGAAATTGCCCGCGAAAATCCAACGCATCGCCGCACAAGGCGCGCTCCAATTCAGCCTCTATTTCTTCGGCAACTACCCCGCACCGCCTCGCCCCGACAAATACAAACTCGTCATCGAAAGCGCGCGCTTCGCCGACCAGCACGGCTTCACCGCCGTTTGGCTGCCCGAGCGGCATTTCCATGCAGTCGGCGGCTTCTCGCCAAATGCCGCCGTCATGGCCGCCGCCCTCGCGCGCGAAACCACGCGGCTCCAACTCCGCGGGGGCAGCGTCGTCCTGCCACTGCACCATCCCGCGCGCGTCGCCGAGGAGTGGTCGCTGGTGGATAATCTTTCCAATGGCCGCGTCGCGATCTCCATCGCTTCCGGCTGGCATCCGCACGATTTCGTCTTCGCGCCCGACGCCTACGAAAACCGCCGCGAAATCTGCACAGAATCGTTGAAAACCATCCGCCAGCTCTGGCGCGGCGAGAAGGTCAACCTGCGCAGCGGCGCAGGCGATCACATCGACGTGAGCCTCTTTCCCCTGCCCGTGCAGCCCGAGCTGCCCGTGTGGCTGACGTGTGTAAAGTCTGAGTCCTACCAGCGCGCCGGCGAGCTGGGCGCAAACGTCCTCGCACAACTTCAAAATCAATCGCTGGAGGACATCGCCGCAAAGATCGCCATCTACCGCGAAGCCCGCGCGCAGGCCGGTCACGACCGTGGCCACGTCACGATCCTGCTCCACACTTTCGTCACCGACGATGTGGAAAGCGCGCGCGCCAGCACCCGCCAGCCGCTCCGCGAATACCTCCGCTCCCACGTCGAAATCGCGCAGCGCAAACTCACCAGCCAGCACGGCGCGGCAGAAGTCGCCCGCGACGACCTCGACTTCCTTCTGGAGCGCGCCACCGACGATTACGCACGCGGAAAAGCCTTCATCGGCACGCCGGAATCCTGTGTGAAAATCGCGGAACAACTTTGCGCCATCGGCGTCGATGAAGTCGGCTGCCTCCTCGACTTCGGAGTCGATCCAAAAGCCGTCCTCGCGAGCCTGCCTTATCTCGATCAACTGCGGCAGCACTTCGCGAAAGCACCGGCCACGCTCCCGCTCCTCCCCGCCCAACGCGGCCTTTGCCTGCTGACCTCGACGATTCCCGAAGCTTCCCGTGCTTACAACGAGACGTCCGCACTCGAACTCCGCGGCCCTCTCGACGTGGCCAAACTGCACGCCGCTTTGCAGGCGGTCGTCGATCGTCACGAAGCCCTGCACACCACGATCGACGCGGCGACAGAAAGGCAAACCGTGCATCCGCACGCGACGCTCGATCTACCCGTGATCGATTGCACCACGCCCGAAAAATTCGCCCGCTGCCTGGCCGAAGTCCGCGTCCTGACCTTCGATTTCACCCGCGCCCCACTCATGGACGCGCGCCTTTGCCAACACGGCGAGGATCATCGCGTCCTGCTGCTCACGTTTCATCACGTCTTCGGAAACGGCCCGTCGTACCTCGCGTTTCTCGACGACCTCTGCGCGCTGCTCCGCGACGATTCGCTCCCGCCTGCGATGCAGCTCCGCGATTACGTCCGCGCTCACGAGATGCGCTCGCAGACTGATGCGGAGACTTTTTGGAAAAACCAGTTCGCAGGTGGCGCTCCGACGCTCGACTTACCGCTCGATCACCCGCGCCCGGCGGAGACGACTTATCACGGTGCGCGCGAGACGATGCACCTCGGAAACGATCTTCTCGGCGCCCTCCGCAGCACCGGTGCAAAACTCGGCGGCTCACTTTTCATGACGCTGCTCTCGGCGTTCCAAATTTTGCTCCACCGGCTCAGCGGACAGGACGATCTGGTCGTCGCGGTCCCGTTCTCCGATGCCATCCGCGAGCAACCCGGTGGCGACCGGCTCTTCGCAAACACGACGAACATCGCGCCGCTTCGCAGCCGCATCGTGAGCACGACGACTTTTCCCGAATTGCTCGCCGCCAATCGCGCGCTCGTGCTCGAAGCCACCGAGCATCAACACTTCTTTTTCGGCGATCTCCTCGCAGCGCTCGACCTCCCGTTCGACGCCAGCCGCGCGCCGCTTTTCAGCGTCATCTTCAACTACGAAAGCGGCACCTATCACCGCGAAATCGACGACCTCTCGCTCGAACTCGTCACCGACCACGGCCCGCATCTCGCGCTGCGCGACACGGCGATTTGCGAGCTGTATCTAAATGTCGCCGAGCGCACCGACGGCCTCTTTTTCCGGTGCGATTACAACCGCGATCTTTTCGACGGCGCGACGATCCAGCGCTGGCTCGGCCATCTCCGCACGGTCCTCGAATCCATCGTCGCCGACGCCGCACAGCCCATCGCAAAACTCCCGCTGCTCAGCACCGCGCAGTGGGCGGAGTTGGTGTTCGGATGGAATCGCACCGCCGTCGATTTTCCCCGCGACAAAACGCTGCATCAGCTTTTCGAGGAAACCGCGCTCGCCCATCCCGACGCGTGCGCTGTCGTCGATCACGGGACGTGGCTCAGCTACCTCGAACTCGATCGCAGCGCGAACCGCGTCGCGCATCGCCTGTCCGCGCTCGGCGCGAAGCCGGGCGAATTCATCGCCGTGTGCATGGAGCGCACGAGCGACTTGATCGTGGCACTGCTCGGCATTTTGAAAACGGGCGCGGCCTACGTGCCGCTCGACCAAAACGCGCCCCGCGCGCGCATCGCCGGGACGCTTGCCGACGCCACTCCGCTGGCGGTGATATGCGACTCGGCCACTCTCGCGTCGCACGCGCCGCAACATCCCGGCACGCCGTGGCAAACGGTGTCATCCGCAAAATATGAAAGCGCCGAACCGGTCGCCTGCGGCGCCGCGCCGCACGACCTCGCGTATCTCATCTACACGTCTGGCTCCACCGGCACGCCAAAGGGCGTCGCGATCGAACATCACAGCGCGGTGAATTTCATCCACTGGGCGCGCCAGACTTTCTCCACCGATGAACTCTCCGGCGTGCTCGCCGCGACTTCGATCTGCTTCGACCTTTCCATCTTTGAAATCTTTGCGCCGCTCGCGATCGGCGGCAGCATCATCCTCGCGAAAAACGTCCTCGAACTTCCCGCGCTGCCGAACGCCGGTGAAGTCACGCTCGTGAACACTGTACCTTCCGCGATGACGGAACTGTCTCGCGCCAACGATCTCCCAGCGGGCGTGCGGACCGTCTTTCTCGCTGGCGAATTGCTTCCGGAATCACTCGTCTCGGAATTGCTCGAAAGCAGTTCCATCACGCGGGTGTGCGACGGCTACGGCCCGACGGAAACCGGCTACGCCACTTTCGCGGAGCGGCACGCCGCCGCACCGCCGACGATCGGACGCGCGATCGCCAACGCCCACGCTTACGTCCTCGACGAGCACCTGCAGCCCATGCCGGTCGGCGTGACCGGCGAGCTTTTCATCGGCGGCGAAGGCGTCGCACGCGGCTACTGGAAACGCGACGAACTCACCGCGCAGCGTTTCGTCGCCAGTCCGTTTGTGGAGGGCGAACGACTTTACAAAACGGGCGACCTCGCGCGCTGGAATGCGAGCGGGCAACTCGTCTATCGCGGGCGCTCGGATCATCAGGTGAAAATGCGCGGCTATCGCGTGGAGCTGGGCGAAATCGAAACGGTGCTGCGCGA
>JANLQB010000253.1:0-4686 GCA_031367565.1 Verrucomicrobiota bacterium | reverse complement strand
TGACTTCACCAATTTGCAGGGCCGCTATGATGGCGTCGCGCAGTTTCGCGGGCGCGTAGGCGAGTCCGCGCAGACGCTGCGCGAAGTCATGGAGTTCGACAAATCGCTCAGTCTCCAGATCGAGCGGCTGTATCATTACGCTTCGCTGAAAAGCGCGGAAGACAGCTCCGATGCTGTGAATTTGGCCCGCGAGGCGCAGATGCAAAACCTACTCACGCTCATCGGCGAATCGTCTTCCTTCGTCACGCCCGAGCTTCAGGCCATCGACGACGCCACCTTCGCCAGCTACCTCGCCGATCCCCTGCTCGCCGACTGGGTCATCTCTTTGGAAAAAGCGCGTCGGCTCAAGCCGCACACGCTCACCGCTGGCGAGGAGCGCCTGCTCGCGCTCGGCAGCAGCGCCCTGCGCGGCCACGATGAAACTTTCTCGCAGCTCACCAACGTCGATATGCAGTTCGGCAAACTCGCCGACGAAGAAGGCTTCGAGCGCGAGCTGACGCAGAGCAGCTATTCCTCTTTCCTCGTAAAACGCGACGCCCCCCTCCGCGCCCGCGCCTTCAAACAATTCTACGCCGAGTTCGACGCGCACAAATTCACCGTCGCCAGCACGCTCGCCAATTCGGTGAAAGCCGACGTCTTCCACGCCCGCGCCCGCAACTACTCCAGCGCCCTCGAAGCCGCGCTCTTCCACGACGACGTGCCCGTCCGCGTTTACGACAATCTCATCGCCAGCGTCCGCGCGAATCTCGCCCCGCTTTTCCGCTACTACGAACTCCGCAAACGCGTCCTCAAGCTCGACGAAATCCATCAATACGACACCTACGTCCCGATGGTCGGCAGCATCGACGTGAAGACCTCGTGGGAGGGAGCCGTCGCCAAAGTCATGTCCGCATTGCAACCGCTCGGCGACGAATACTGCCGCACGCTTTCCGACGGACTCGCCGCCGGTCGCTGGTGCGATCGTTACGAGAGCAAAGGCAAACGCAGCGGCGCGTTCAGTTCATCGAGCTACGGCAATCCGCCTTACATTTTGATGAACTACAAGGCCGACGTATTCAGCGACGTTTACACGCTCGCCCACGAAGCCGGCCACTCGATGCACACCTGGTACGCGCAGCGCACGCAGCAGTTTCAGGATTACCACTACCCGATCTTCCTCGCCGAAGTCGCCAGCACCTTCAACGAAGAGCTGCTCACCCATCACCTCCTCGCCGAAACGCAGGACCCGATGATGCGCGCCTACCTCATCAATCGCCAGCTCGACGACATCCGCGGCACCGTCTATCGCCAGACCATGTTCGCCGAGTTCGAAAAAATCATCCACGCGATGGAAGAAGCCGGCGAACCCCTTACGCTCGACACCTTCCGCCAAGCCTATCGCGGCCTCCTCGACGCCTACTTCGGCCCCGACTTCACCATCGACTCCGAGCTGGAACTGGAATGTTTCCGCATCCCGCATTTCTACAGCGCCTTCTACGTTTACAAATACTCCACCGGCCTCAGCGCTGCGGTCGCCCTTTCCGAGCAGGTCCGTGAAAGTGGCGACGCCAAACGCTACCTCGGCTTCCTCCAAAGCGGCGGCGCGAAATATCCGATCCCGACTTTGAAAGAGGCCGGCGTGGACATGTCGAACCCAGCCCCGGTCGAGGCCACCCTGCGCCTTTTCGCGAAACGGGTCGCGGAGTTGGAGGAATTGCTGGGCTGATGATCGAGGGCCACGAAAAGACACTCCTCGCAGCGCAAGGCTACGCCGAACTCGGCATGTTCGACGACGCCCTCGCCGAACTCGACTCCCTCCCCGAAAAAGCCCAGCGCGACCCGACGGCGATGGAACTTCGCCTCGGCGTCCTCATGCAAGCGCGCCGCTGGAAACCCGCGCTCACCGTCAGCCGTCGCCTGACTCGTGCCTACCCGGACAAAAACATCGGCTACATCCACACCGCTTTTTGCCTGCACGAACTCGGCAAAACCGAAGAAGCCCGCACCGCGCTCCTGAACGGCCCCCAGACGCTCCACACCGATCCCACTTTCCACTACAATCTCGCCTGCTACGAATGCCACCTCGGCAACATGGACCTCGCCCGCGTCCACCTCGACCGAAGCTTCCAGCTCGACCAAAAATTCCGCGACTTCGCAAAAACTGACCCAGACTTGCAGGCGCTGCGCAAGTAGGCTTAAACCGCAGATTCGCGGACCCGCATTTCGCTGTCTGGCTCCTGCGCTGCACAGCGTTTTTTTATGAAAACAATCCTGCGCCTTTTGCTCCTCCTCGCCTGCCTCAGCATCGCGGGAGCGGCCGAACCGGCGGGATACTACAACCCAGCATCCGGGCTCACCGGCACGCCGCTGCGGACCGCGCTTCATAACATCATAAAACAAGGCCACACCGTCATCGGCTACACCGCGACCCGCACGCCTCTCGAATTCCTCGACGAAGACCCTGGCCATACCGCCAACCTCATCCTCCTCTACGAACACGCATCCTCGCCAAAGAGCTTCTTCGTCAGCGGAAACAACGGCGGCTGGAACCGCGAACACTGCTGGCCAAATTCCCTCGGCATCGACGACGTCTCGGCCGCCTACTTCGACCTCTTCAATCTCCGCGCCTGCGGCTCCATCTCCAATTCCGACCGCGCCAATCTCTACTACGACGAAAGCACCACTGGAGCAGGCTACGACAATAACGCCGGCACCGGTTACGCCCTTTGCACGCAGGATTCCGACTCGTGGGAACCGCCTTTCGACATGAAAGGCGACCTCGCCCGCTCCATGTTTTACATGGACATCCGCTACGAAGGCGGCAGCGGCGAGCCAAACCTCGCGCTCACCGATAACATCGCCACCATCACCGCAAGCAACGCCAACATGGGCCGTCTCTCCACGCTGCTCATCTGGAATTTCCTCGACCCCGTGAGCCCCGCCGAACGCACCCGCGCCGAACGCGCCTACGGCTACCAAAACAACCGCAACCCCTTCGTCGATCGCCCCGCCTGGGTCGAAGCCATCTACGGCGAAGTCTTCAAACTCACCGCCGTCTCAAACGCCACCACGTTCACACTCTCCTGGCCCGCGATCGTCCCTGCCGACCTCGGCTTCATCGAAGTCAGCACCGATCTCATCGCGTGGATACCCGCCGCGCTTCCGATCGTCGATGTCGCGGGAAAACACACCGCCACCGTCCCGCTCACACCCGCCCCGCGCTACTACCGGCTAAAACTCACCTCCCGGCCTGGTTAAAAAACGCGCCGATTTCTTCGGAGAGGTTGAATCAACCGACGCATCACGGATGCGGTGCCTTCTCCGCTATTTCGCGAACGCCTTGTCCTTCTCGTTCCCGGCGGAAAGCAGATACGCGTAAAGATCGAGCAGTTCGTCTTTGTTCAGCGAATTGATGAGGCCGGGGGGCATCATCGAGATGTTGAAAGGTTTGCGGGATTGGATGTCGGCGGTGTTGACCGGTGTTTGCACGTCGGGCGCGAGCGCGCTGGTCATCACGGAGAGTTTGCCGTTTTCCTCACTCACGACGCGCCCGATGACGGTGCTGCCGTCCTTTTTCTCGATCTGCTCGCTGCCATATTGGTCGCTGATGACCTTGCTCGGATCGACGATGTTTTCCGTGAGATCGCGGAGCGTGTAGCGGCTGCCCGCGCCGGTGAGGTCGGGGCCGATGTTGCCGCCTTCGCCAGCGAAGTGGTGGCAGTTCACGCATAGCGTCGCGGCGAACATCGCCTTGCCTTGCGCGAAATTGCGGCCGTGCAGACCGCCGTCCGCGAGCGCCACGACATCGTCCGTGGTGTAAGCGCGGCCCGGGCCCTTCGGCATCGTGAGATTCGCGGGCGGCGCGGGCGGCGCGGCCTTCGACAGGCTATCCAATGCGGCGCGTTCGGTGGCATCGGGGACGAAATTGGCGAGCGATTCGGTGCGGATGTTGTCGAGGAACTTGGTGAAGCTGTTGCCGCCTTTCCAAACGCGCGTCCGCGGGAACCACGCAAAGTACGCCTTCCGCAGCTCAGGCGTCCAGCCGACCGTCGCGCACCGCAGGGTGTATGCGTAAGTGATCGCCTGATGGTTCGGGCTGCTTGTTTTGGCGTCAGCGGCAGCTTGCGCGTAGCCAGTGTTGCGGGCGAGCAGCGCTTCGTTGCCAATCGTCACATCGTGGCCGACGGCCGTTTCGAGCATCGGGACCGTTTTCGCGACGACAGTCGGTGAATCGAGCGCGACGAGGAGCTTCGACAGCTCGCGGTTGATATACGGATCGGTGTGCGGGAAAAGTGGATCCCACTTCGCGGTGAGCTGCTTGCAGATTTCCGGCGCGGGCTTGCCCATGCGGATGACGGTGAGCTGCCACACGCGCAGGAGCGGCATGCGCAGGTCGGCGGGGACTTTCGTGAAATCGAGTTTCCCGAGCGCCTCAAAGGCTCGCGGCTGGAGCGCCTTGTCGCCGATGCGTGCGAGCGCGATAAGAGCCTCGATCGCAGCTTGCGGATTCTTCTCCGCAAGCGCGCGCTCCGCCCACCTCGCGGCGGGCTGACGCTCGATCGCGACTCGCGCCGCGAAGCGCACGAAACGATCCGCGTGCCCCAGATACGGCCACGCCTTGTCGATCGCCGCGGGACCGGTGCCGTCGAGATGCAGTGCTTCGAGTTGATACCGCAGTTTCGCCTCCGGCGTGATCTCCACGCGCGG
>JANLQB010000234.1:0-2523 GCA_031367565.1 Verrucomicrobiota bacterium | reverse complement strand
TGAGCATAGTCGAATCGATGGGAAGCCCGACGATCAGGCGGAGAATAGGCCGTCGATTCGGATCGAAATGCTGGCCGACCGAGATCGTGAGAGATCATTGGGCGTCGCTTGTGAACTTCCCGCGCCCGCTAGTCTTTAGTGGAATCGAAATCGAAACCGCAAACTTCCAAAAGACTTCGATCCCATCCATTCACGGACGGACGGCCAAGCGCTCCAAATTCTGCCGGGCTTTCGCGAGAAGATTGTAAACCGGCGTCTCGTTTATTGTTTTCGCCAACGCATGTTCGACACGAGTGAGGTCAAATAGAATGGCCCGTAGTCGATCGTCCGGCACCAAGCTTTGCACCCAATTCACGGCAGCGAACCGTTCCCCTCGGGTGATTTTTTGCACTCGATGCACCGCATTCGAAAGGTAGGCGAAAGCGCTGCCCGCGGGCAGTTTCACGGCAACCGGTGCGCTGGGGCCTTCGACGACCAATTCGCCTCCATCGTAGTCCGCCGGGTCTGAAAGAAAAAGGGTTAGTGAAATATCGGCGCGCAATGGCGGGTCCGCGCAGATCACATTATCAACGTGATCTCCGTAGAACATCCCTTCCCCGTAGCGATTGAAAAGTGGTGGCACCATCCGCATCGGTAAGGCCCATGCCTGGAATAGAGCATGCCTAATGAATGCCTGCGCGATCAGACGATCCACCGGCAGGGCGGTCTCGCTTCGTTTGATTTGCTCGTTCTCCTTGCGATTCCGGATGGATGCGTCCGCCGTCATCTTTCCATCCACGAATTGGGCTTCTCTGAGAAATTCTCTGACGGTCGCAAGCTCCTCGGCCGTGAGAATGTTTTCCAGAACGATCATGGCCGGAGGATTAAGTTTGAGATCAGTTTCATATGGTTAGCGGGGAGGGGAGGGAAGGGATTGAAGGCAGATTCACGACCTTCATCAACCTCAATTCGCCGTGAACCACGCGCGATATGGAAGTGTGGCCAATTCGCGGCACCTCCTGTAATTCAGCCTTTACCCGCAATGGCCTCCCCGCTTCTCGAAGTCCGCAGTCTCGTCAAATCCTTCCCCGGCGTCCGGGCGCTGAAGGGCGTGAGCCTTTCGCTCGCGCGCGGGGAGGTGCTGGCGGTGATCGGGGAGAATGGGGCGGGGAAGAGCACGCTCATGAAAATCCTCGCTGGCGTGCAGCGGCAGGACTCCGGCGAAGTGCTGCTCGATGGGACCGCGGTTACGATTCGCTCAGTGCAGGATGCGCTCGCGCACGGGATCGCGCTGATTCATCAGGAACTAAACTTGGCGGACAATCTCACCGTCGCAGCGAATATTTTTCTCGGTCGGGAAAAGCTCCGCCTGGGGCTCATCGACTCGGCGACTCAGCGGCGCGAGGCTCGGAAATTTCTCGATGCGGTCGGCTTGCCGGTCGAGCCCGACACGCTCGTCAGCACGCTCACCATCGGGCATCAGCAGCTCGTGGAAATCGCGAAGGCGCTCTCGGTGAATGCGCGCGTGCTCATCATGGACGAGCCGACTTCCAGCCTTTCGACGCGCGAGGCGGAGAGTCTTTTCCACGTCATCCGCGATCTGCGCGCGGGCGGCGTCAGCGTCATCTACATCTCGCACCGGCTCGGTGAAGTGCAGGCGCTCGCCGATCGTGTGGAAGTGTTGCGCGATGGCGAAAACGCGGGCCGGCTCGCGCGCGATGAAATCCAGCACGGCGCGATGGTGAAGCTCATGGTCGGGCGCGATCTCTCACAGTTTTACCCGCACGAACCGCACACGCCGGGCGACATCGTCTTCGAGGCGCGTGGCCTGCGCACGCCCGCGCATCCGCGCCACGAATTGAACTTCAGCATCCGCGCAGGCGAGATCGTCGGCGTCGCCGGGCTCGTCGGCGCGGGGCGCACGGAAATGCTCGCGACGCTCTTCGGAGTGGCACCCGCGCTCGGCGGCACCATGCGCATGTCGGGCCGTGAAATTGCCCCGCGTTCTCCGCGCGATGCCATCGCCGCCGGAATCGCGCTCGTGCCCGAAGATCGCAAAACGCAGGGCGTCATTTTGGAGATGGCCGTGCGCGACAACATCAGTCTCGCCAGCTTGCGCCGCGATGCGCGCGGCGGATTTCTCAATCGAAAACGCGCCGCCGAACTCTCCACGGAGATGATCCGCGAGATGCGCATCAAAACGCCGAGCGACCGGCAGCTCGTGCAATTCCTCTCCGGCGGAAATCAGCAAAAAGTCGTGCTCGGAAAATGGCTCGCGCTCCGCCCGCGCCTGCTGCTCCTGGATGAGCCCACGCGCGGCATCGACGTGGGCGCGAAGCGGGAAATCTATCGGCTCATGGAAGACCTCGCGAAGCAGGGCATCGCGATCCTTTTCGTCTCCAGCGAAATGGAGGAAATCCTCGGCATGTCCGATCGTGCACTCGTAATGCACGAAGGGCGGATTGCCGGCGAACTCCCGCGAGAACAGCTCAGCGAAGAAGCCGTGATGAATCTCGCGACCGGCGACCTCTCAGTCGCGTGAGG
>JANLQB010000222.1:0-2847 GCA_031367565.1 Verrucomicrobiota bacterium | reverse complement strand
TTTCCGCCGCTTTGAGCTCCACGACCTCGCGGCATTTCGGACACTGCACGCGCCGTCGCCGTCCGATGGAGGTCGTGCTGATCGGCGCGCCGCAGGATGGGCAGGGCGTTTCCTGCGCGTCTTCGGTGGAAGTTCGGAACGCCTCCATGCGTAGCTAAACTGCGGGATCCTTCCCACCGACGAACTCCACGGATGCGCTCAAAAATTCGATCTCCTCCGCACTCAACGCCGAAGCCTGAGGCCGCGCCGCCTCCGCAGGTCGCGACCACATCGGCACGCGGAGGCCCGCCGCGCATTTCGGACACTGGATTTCGTAGCCTTCCAGCCGCGCATCCAGCCGGATTTTCGTCTCACACTTTTCGCAGAGAATCTTGATATCGACGGCGAGAATCCCGCGCGGCAGCACGGGCAGGCCGGACACTTTTTCGTGTGGAAAATTGATCGGCGAAGGAATGGGCACCACGCGCAGGCATTTGGGACATTCCATCACCCCGTCGGCCAGACTGGTGGCGATTTGCAGCGGATTTCCGCAGATGGCGCAGTGGAAACGAAAGTCGTCCATTGGGTTTGTCGCGCGATGAAAAAGGCTGTCGGAAAGGGCTGTCGGAGCTTGACGGATGGAGACTGACATACCATTACTAGCGGTCAAGGTGAAATCCGACCGCAGTATATTGCGGTTTGAGCTTCGCAAAACCTGTCCGATCCGTCCGCTGGGTCGCGAAGGCACCGGCCTCCGAAGAATATGAAACCATTCGCCTCGATTTTAGGAAATCCCATCGAGTCGCAGCCTACCGGGATCCAGTCCGCTCGATTGCAATTCATCCAGCAGACCTTCCCCGAAGTGGGCGGCGAGCTGGGCGGCGGACGCTCGCGCCTGGAATGGTTGCACTGGATTCACGACCGGCTTTTTGTCGATGGCTGGCAGGTCCACGCGGTCCGTTCGGAATTGTCGCGCGTGCAGCCCGGCGTGCAGGTGATCGCGGTTTCGAGCGGCAAGGGCGGGGTGGGAAAAACGACCTTCGCGGTGAATCTCGCCGTCGCCTTCGCGCAAAGCGGGAAGCGCGTGCTGCTTTTCGACGCCGATCTCGGGATGGCGAATGTTCACGTTTTTGCAGGCGTGAATCCGCAGAAAACCATCCTCGATGTCATCGACGGCCGCGCCACGCTGGAGAGCATCCTCGTTCCCGGCCCGGCTGGGATGCAGATCGCGTGCGGCGCATCGGGCGTCGGGCGTCTCGCGGATCTCAGCGAGCGCGTGCTGGATACGCTCGGGCGCGAACTGATGCGCGTCGCGGCGGGCTTCGACATTTTGCTGATCGACACCGGCGCGGGCGTCGCGCCCGCCGTCATGCATTTCCTCGCGCTCGCGCACGATGCCATCGTCATCGCCACGCCCAATCTCGCTTCCACGCTCGACGCGTATGGCGTCATCAAAGTCGCGCACGAGCAGCGACTGCGCACGCGGCTGCATCTTCTCGTGAATGAAGCCGACGACGAAACGCAGGCCGCCGCCGTGAGCGCGCGCGTGGCCGGTTGCGCACAGCGTTTCCTGCAAATCACCCCCGGCGATCTCGGTTTCCTGCGGCGCGATCCCGCCTTCGAGCAATCCAATCAGCAACGCCGCCCGCTCGTCCTCGCGCAGCCCGCGAGCGCCCACGCGCAACGCATCACGCAAATCGCCGCGCAGCTCGCCAACGCGCCCGCGCCTGCGGCAAAAACTTCCGCCGCCGCCTAATCCTGTCCGCCAACCAACCGCCGCCATGAATCCACCACTCGAAAACTTCAATCACGCCCCTTTCCACGTGGCCACCCTGCCTTCCGATCCCTTTGCTGATCTTGTTTCCGCGCCCGCCGCCGGTTTGGAAAAGCCGCCGGAAATCGTCCCCTTCGCGCCCGCGGGCGACTTCGTCCGCCACTACGGCCTGCGCGAAAACCCATTTGCCGACTCCGTGCATCCCGCGTTCTTTTTCCGCACCGAAGCGCACGCCGAAGCCTTCCGCGACATGATGCTCGCGGTCGAATTTCGGGCCGCGCTCGGCATGGTCACCGGCCCCAGCGGCACGGGCAAAACGCTCCTCACACAATTGCTGCTCCAGCATTTCGACGAGCCGAGCCACCGCGCCATCCTCGTCCTCGTCACGCCCGGCCTCAGCAAAACCGGCCTGCTCCGCGAAATCCTCTCCGAGCTAAATCTCGCGCTCCCCGTCGGCAACGCGCGCGTGCAAGACCTCGTGAAAGCGCTCAGCAATCACATCATCGAGCTGCACCAGCAGGGCTGCCGCCTCGTTATCATCATCGACGAATGCCACCTGCTTTCCTCCGAGTGCCTGCACATCGTCCGCACGCTCAGCAACATCGAGATTCCCCAGCAAAAACTCGTGACGTGCCTGCTCTTCGGCGAGTCCCGCCTCGAAACGCGCCTCTCCCATCCCAGCTACGACTCGCTGCGCAATCGCATCTACCTCCGCAGCCAGCTCCGCGCGCTGACTTCGGACGAAGCCACCCAATACGTGAAATACCGCCTCATGACCGCGGGCCGTCTCACCGACCTCTTCACCGAATCCGGCTTCGAGGCGCTGCACAAACACTCCGCCGGCATCTGCCGCAGCCTGAACAAACTCGCGATGCTCACGCTCATCGAAAGCGCCGACCGCCAGGCCGCCATCATTGACGAACCGATCGTCACCCGCGCAGCGAGGCGGATGTGATGCCGGGTAAAACAAGGCATCTCTCCAAAACCGACCTGCGCCGCGGCCTTTTCACCAAAGTCGAAGCGCCGCCCGCGCCAGCTCCCGAGATCGTCCCGAAACAGGCCCCCGCGCATTCGGCGCTTCCCGCCGCGACTTC
>JANLQB010000220.1:0-1782 GCA_031367565.1 Verrucomicrobiota bacterium | reverse complement strand
CTGCAAATCCGGGCAAAGCGCCCAGAGCCGTTCCGCCGTCTCGACCCCATCAATGCCCGGCGGCATCCGCACATCGACGAAAGCCAGCGAATACGGCTCCCCCTTTTCGATCGCCTGCTGGAGCATCTCGACGCCTTCCGTTCCCTGGTACGCGGAGTCGATGTGAAACTGCGGAATCGCAAACTTGGACGTGGCTTCGCCGAAAAACTCGGCTTCCGCATCGTCGATCGCACCCGATTCGGGGCAGAGGATTTTTCGATAGTCGTCGTGAATGGCGCGATTATCGTCGATCGCGAGGATGCGGTTGCTGGCGGGTGGGTTCATACGTTTTGAGGTTGAGCTGGCAGTTCGAGAGTGAAGGTGGCGCCGCGTCCGGGTCCGTCGCGGTGCGCGCACAGCGAACCGCCCATATCGACCGCCGACTGGGCGCTGCTGTGGAGGCCGAAGCCGTGCCCGATTTTTTTCGTGGTGAAGCCGTGCTCGAAGACGCGGGGAAGATTTTCAGGCGAAATGCCGATGCCGGTGTCGATGACGGAAATGCAAACGCGGCGATCGCCATTGATGTTCGCGCGCAAGGTCAGGCACCGCTCTCCGACCGTTTCCACATCCATCGCGTGGGTGGCGTTGCGGATGAGGTTGACGAGGATTTGCAGCACCTTGTGGCGGTCGATCGGCAGCGCGGGCAGCGACGGGGCGATCTCCCGCTCCACGCGCGCTCCATGCCGTCCCAGCGAGGCGTCGTTCATGCGCAGCGCGTCTTCGACGATGTCCGCGATGGGCAGCATTTCGATCACTCCGCCGGAACCGGCGTAGCGCTGCTGCATGGAGACGATTTCGTTGATGTGGTCAACGTTGGAGCGGAGCGCCTCCAACTCGCGGAGCACGGAGGCTTGCTGCTCGGAAAGATGCGCGGCGATTTGCGCGAGAAAGGCGGGCAGCCTTGCGCCTTGCGGATGGCTGGCGAAAAACGAGGGCAGGTCGCTGGCGTGCTGATCCAGGAGGCCGACCACTTTTTCGAGGCTGCCCGCTTTCAAGCCACGCACTTTGCCGGACGCGACTTCCAGCGAGACGTTCGCGCTGTTGAGCACGTTTCCGACGTTGTGCAGCACGCCGGTGGCCACCTCCGCCATGCCCGCCTGGCGCGACACATCGACCAGGTCCCGGTGCGCTTTCGCCAGTTCCGCTTCCGCCTGCTTGCGCCCGGAGAAGTCCTGCATCGCGCCGATCATGCGCACGGGCTTGCCCCGCTCGTCGTGGAGCACGTAGCCGCGATCGAAGACGAAGGCGTAGGTGCCGTCGCGTCGCCGGAAGCGGTATTCCCCCGACCAAAGATGGCCGCCGCTGTCGATGACTTCGTGGATGCTCTCCAGGACGGCGGGCTGGTCTTCAGGATGAATCCGGGAGATCCAGCCTTCCGCGTCCGTGCCGATTACGCCGGGTGAATAGCCGAAGACCGTTTGAAAGTTTTCGTTCCACCACAACGCGTTGCTTTGCAGGCTCCAGTCCCAGATGACATCGGTCGTGGCGCGGGTGACGATCTCGAAGCGCTGGTTGGTCGCGCGCAATTCCTCGGCGGTCCGCTGGCGTTCCGCGATCTCGTTACTCAAATCCCGCGTCCGCTCCTCGACGCGCAGTTCCAAATGATCGCGCGCCTCCGAAAGCCCCATGCGCGCGCCTTCCAGTCCGACTGCGGCATGGCCGATCTCCTCCTGGAGTTTGTTGAAGCTCTGCGCCATGGCTCCGATCTCATCGCGGGAACGGACCGCCACTGGCGTGAAGTCG
>JANLQB010000207.1:0-2705 GCA_031367565.1 Verrucomicrobiota bacterium | reverse complement strand
TGAGGCATGACAAGAAGCTGGCGGTGACGAGGACCGGGGCGGAATTGAAAGAGGCGGCGAGAAAGGCGGGGGCGGATTCTTCCCGGAAGATCGAGCCGCCGAAGCCGGCGAATACCGGACTGAAAGAGCGCGTGGGAAAATATGAAGCGGAGGTTTTCACGATGTTTGCGGATGCTTCAAAGGATACGCTCTGGGTGGTGCGGGACTTCCCGAATTTCCCCGAGATCAAAGCCGACCTGATGCGCGTGAGCCAGGCGACGGCGACGGGATTGAATCGTGCGGGGACGCTCGATGTCTCGACGCTGCCCGGCATGGTGGTGAAGCGGCAAAAGGAGCGCGGTGGGCGAAAGATGACGATCACCCTGAAAAGTGTGGGGCTGGAAGCGATCGAGGATTCCACTTTTACCATCCCACCCGACTACAAACCGATCGCGCCACGAACACCCGCTTCGGCAAATTGACCCCCGAATGTTATGAAACAAATCATCGCCCTCATCTCCATCCTTCCCACTCTGTCGGAAGCGCGTGGAGACCTCGTCATCAAGCAGCGGATCGAGGGTGCAGGCCAGAGCGGAACGGTGACGACCTTGCGCGTGAAGGGGAGCAAGCTCCGCGTGGACATCGCCAGCCAGGCGGGCCCGGTGAGCTCGGCGATGGATATGGATAATGGGGAATCCATGACGCTGAGGCACGAGCAGAAACTCGTGACCAAACTCAGTGGCGCGAAAACAAACGAGAACATCGAGGCCTTGAGAAAAGACGTGGGTAAAGTAGCGGAATCGCAGCCGGGGAAACCCGAGGCGACAGGTCGCACGGAGAAAGTGGGCGAATTCAACGCGGAGATTTTCACGTGGAAAGGCGCAAATGGCGTGCAGACGATGTGGGTGACGAAGGATTTGCCGAATCTCGCGAAGGTGAAGGAGCAATTCGATCGCATCGCGAAGTCCCCGACCGCGGATCTGCAACGCGGCATCGCCCCGGATATGTCCGCGCTGCCGGGAATGGTGGTGAAAATGGAGTTGGAGCGCGGGGGGCAGAAGTTTACCTCCACCGTCCTCTCCGTGAAAGAAGAGGAGCAGAATCCCGCGCTTTTCGAAGCCCCCGCAGACTATCGCGACACCGCAAAACCGACCAAAAGCGACCCTCCGCTCGCAACGGAGCCCCCACCGACCGAGCCAGCGGCGGCGAAATAAAAAATTATCGAGCCACCCATTTTCCCCACCAAAATGAAGGCCCGCAAAACCCCCGAAAAGCACGACGTGATGAGAAGCCGCGTCCTCATCGGCACTTTAGCGACTTTCGCGTTTTTCGTGGGCCTCTTCTCCGCCTGTGCCGAGGAGCCGTTTTTCAAAAAGGGCGACGTCATCGCGATCGTCGGCGGGGAGGACATGGTGGCGATGAGCGAATACGGCTACCTCGAACTCCTCCTCACCCGCGCCCTGCCCGAGCACCGGCTGAAGTTCCGCAACCTCGCGTGGGAAGGCGACACCGTCTTCGAGCAGCGGCGCGACCTGAACTTTCCCCCGCTCGAAGCGCAGCTCGACCAAGTCGGCGCCACCGTGATCATTTGCCAGTTCGGGCAAATGGAGAGCTTTGCCGGAAAGGAAAAGGTGCCGGACTTTTCTATCGCGTACGAGAAACTTCTGGCGTGGATGGCGAGCGGAGGAAAACGAAGAGTGGTGGTGCTGGGACCATTTCCCCTAACCGACCCTCCTCCGACCAAAAAAGAACTAGATCAGGAAGTCGAAACGGGGCGCAAAATAGGAAAACGTGAACAGGAGGATCAGGTCGGTCCTTACTATGACGCCGCCAAGCAGGTAGCCAAGAAGGCTGGCTTACGTTTTCTGCCGCTTATGGATGAAATTAATACAAGAGACGGACGGACAAAAACATCTGACGGGATTCACCTCAGCAGAATCGGTCACGGGTTCGTCGCACCACAAATCGGCGAACAACTCCACGCAATTGACGAAGACACACTTGCAAGCAATCCAATGGCGGCTGTGTTGCTAGTTACGGCACAAAGATCACTGCCATTGCGCGAGCTCATCACCGCCAAAAACCGCCTGTGGTTCGACTACTGGCGGGTGCAGAACTGGGCTTTCCTTGCCGGGGATCGCACCGAACAGCCTTCCAGCCGCGATCACCTCGACCGGACCAAGCGCTGGTTCCCCGCCGAGCGCGAGCAATTCCTCCCGCTCATCGACGCGAAGGAACAGGAAATCTGGACCCTCGCCGCCAAACTCGCCTCCCCGGCTGCCGCCTCAAAATGAAGACAGGATCAACGGCTCGCGAAAACGTGCGCGCGGTACGTGGACATCGCCTCTTTTCCCCTAGTCCCTGACCCTCTCGTGAAATCGGCCGCCCCCATCCCCACAGATGGATCGAGTAGTTTTGCCACCCGCAAATCAGTGTCGCAATCCGCCAGGGTGGATCGCCGCAATGACCGCCGTGAAAAGCGGAATCAAAAGCCAAAAAGTCGCCATCCCGAGCCACCGAAAAGCCCCCTTTCCATTCGCATCATCGCGTCCTCTGAGAGCAATCACGAACGTCATCACCCGCCCGAAGACGAAAAGCGATAGCCCGCCGAAGATGATCGCGTCAGCGAGCCAGATCACCGGCAGCCACCGTCCTTCGCGCTAAGTCCCGGCTAGTTCCGTGGCGACGGATTCCCCCGGACGCTCCACGCGCCTCCTCACCAGCAG
>JANLQB010000205.1:0-9575 GCA_031367565.1 Verrucomicrobiota bacterium | reverse complement strand
ACCATCGCGAACGTGAGTAACTGCACGTCTTCCGTGGAGCGGATTTCAGCGACGAGTTCGGAAAGCTGCGTCTTCGCCTCGATCTTCTCCTCGGTGCTGAGCAGCGACCACTGGCCGGCTTCGATTTTGTAAAAAAGATGCAGCACATGCCAGCCCTCGGCGGCGATGATGGGCGCGGGAGTTTTGTCAGTCATAGGGTGAAAACATCGGGACGGGGCTGGCGGTGGTCAATTGCGGAGTAAGAAGTAAGCAGTCGTCAGTGGTCAGACGACTGCTCACTATTTACTCATGAGGAGCCGCATACCTTTGCAGTTGAAAAACTCATTGCGCCCCCAATGCCAGCCGTTACTTTCGCGCCCTTTCCAAAAAGCAAAACATCATGGCTGAAGCAGCAAACAAATACCCTGAGAACGTCGCTGGAACTTTTTACGTGGACGATCAATGCATCGACTGCGACTTGTGCCGCGAGACGGCTCCCGCGAATTTCACGCGTAACGACGACGGCGGTCACAGCTACGTGCACAAGCAGCCCGAGTCGCCAGAGGAAGAGGCACTGTGCAAGGAAGCTATGGAAGGTTGTCCAGTCGAGGCGATCGGCAACAACGGCTGAGGCTTTTCTCGTTTCCATGAAGCCTGAAAAACTCCGCGCGAGAGTCCTCGCGGAGTGGCGCGGGCTGCCGGAGGTGCCTTTTCCAAAGGACACGGCGAAGCTGATCGCCGATCCGCTGGCGAAGCTGATGAAAAGTCTTGGGCTCAGCGAGCGGTTGAATGAGGAGGAAGTGCTGCTGGCGTGGCGCGAGATGGTCGGTGATTTTTTTGCAAAGCACTCCTCGCCGCACCGGCTGAAGGATGGCGTTCTTTACGTGAATGTGCTCCAGCCGACCGTTCATTTTGAGATGGAGCGCGTGTGGAAGCGCGACATTTTGGCGAAGTTGAAGAAGCGCTTCGGCGTGCGGGTGGTGCGGGAGATGCGGTTCCGGCTAGGGTAAAATACCGGGGCGGTTTGGAAAAAACCTGAAATCTTTATCCGGTGGCGAAGGGTGGCTCACGTCGTGCTGATTCCGCTCGGCAGACTCTTCGCATTCCAGTTTTGCGGCGAGTCGCAATTCCCGAAAAATCATCATGGCCACCCGCCAACGCATCCTCATTCTCGACGACGAGCACGACATCCTGGACATCTACCAGGAGATCCTCGCGCGTCTGCCCAGCCAGCCGGAAATCCACACTTCCGACAACGGCGCGCGCGCCATTGCCCTTCTCGAAAGCGAGAATTTTAACCTGCTGCTCGCTGATCTGCGCATGCCTCAGATGGACGGTTTCCAGGTGCTCGCCATCGTCCGGCGGAAATTCCCCGCGCTCCGCGTGGTGGTGATGACCGGGGCCGAGGACGAACAATTTCGCGCCCGCGCCTACGCGATGGGCATTGATCTCTACATCGAGAAACCGAAAACCGGCAAAGAGATCATCAATTTCGTGGACTGCATCGAGTCGCTGCTCGAACGCGAGGAGCAGGGCGGTTTCCGCGGCGTGCAGAGCAAAACGCTCGTCGATATCATCCAGCTCGAGTGCCTCACGCAGAGTTCCGCGATTTTGAAAATCACGACTGCGACCGGCGAAGGCCGCATCTGGGTGCAGCGCGGCGAGATCATCGACGCCGCGACGAGTGAGCTTTCCGGCAAGGAAGCGCTCCTCGAAATGCTCCGCTGGAAATCGGGCAATTTTGAGATGGTCGCGTCTGATATCCCGCGACCGCGCACGATTTTCAGCAGCTACGAAAGCCTGCTCATGGAAACCGCGCAGACGCTCGACGAAGCCGGCGCGGGAGTCGAAAGCTCCGAAGCCGTCGGGCTCGCCGCGTTCGCGCGCTACAAAGGCGTGCAATTCGCCGTGACCGTGAGCGGCGCGAATTGCAAAAAATTTGATCACTGGGGCTGCGAAGACGCTGAGCAAATCGCCGCGTGGCTCGTGGAAAGCGGGGCTGCTTTTCGCGAACTCGGCGAGCGACTCGAAGCCGGGCAATTCACCGATGTGGAAGCGCTCGGCCCGCAGCGCCATCTCGCAATGCTCAGCGGCGAGGAAGAATTTCTCGGCATCGGCTTCACCCGCTCCGCCGCGCTCCCGCACCTCCGCGAGACGATGAAACAGATCGAGCACCGATGGATTTCCTAAAATGACGCGCCCACTGAAACCACTCCGGCCCGAACGCCTGCCGAATGGCGCTTTCACGCTCGACCGCCGCGGCGGCCTCGTCGGCAGCACGCTCCCGAGTTCCTTTCCCAAAGTGGCCGTCATGGAAATCGGCCGCGTCGTCCTCGAAGCCTTCGCGCGCGCGCAAGCCGCGAATCTTCCCCTGAGCGATCTCTACATCCACTACACCGGTCTCACCGTCATCGCGCGCGAACTCCGTGGCGGCGCGCTCATCTTTCTCAATCCCGCCACGCTCAATCTCGCCCGACACCTCACTCCGCCAGCCATGCATTACAAGAGCATCGAAGAATTCGTCCTGCACCTCGAGAACTACATCGAATGCTGGAAGCACTTTAACCACTACGTGAACCTCGCCCGCGAAAAGAAATTCTCGCGCGACGATGAGAATCAGTTCCTCGAAGTGAAGAGCATCATCGCGCAAGGCCAGGAGGCGATCACCGCGTCCGCGGAAAAAGGTGGGCCGAAAAAAGAAGAGGTCAATTCGCTCTTCAGCAACGCCCCGTCTCTCCGCTTCCTCAGCGAAATGCCCGATGCCGTGCAAACCGTCGAAGCCCAGTGGCACAAGATTTTCCTCTCCCTGCAAAGCCTCCTCGGCCAGCTCAAGGTCCAGCAAAGCAAGACGGAAAAAGGCAGCGGCTGGAGTCTCTTCGGCAGTAAAAAGTAGTCGCCTGATTTAGCAAAAGCGCACGTTGCAAGTTCTAGGGAGCGCCCTCGTCCAGAGTGCCGGTTTCGGCGTCCCTCCGAAACGAACTCCCAAACCGTGGCGGTGCTCAAGCGCCGCGAATCGCCCGAAAAACCGCCTCACCCGTAGCCGGTGAAGCCAGCGCCACTTCTCCGCCACTGTCGCGAAACGCCGCCACCGTATCGCGGATCGCCTCACGCACTGAGATCGCCAGCATCAGCGGTGGCTCGCCCACCGCCTTGCTGCCGTGAAGTACATTCGGCTGCGTCGCATCCTTAAAAAAAGCGATGCGAAAATCCGTCGGCGCATCACTGAACGCGGGAATCTGATACGTGCTCGCGCTGTGCGTCAGCAGTCGCCCTTTGGCATCCCACTTCAACTCCTCGCGCGTCAGCCAGCCCATGCCTTGCACGAAGCCGCCTTCGATCTGCCCGCGATCCACGCCGGGATTCAGCGAGTCGCCGACATCGTGCAAAATATCCACCCGGCGGACCGTGCTCCTCCCGGTAAATCCATCCACTTCCACTTCGCTCACCGCCGCGCCGCAAGCGTAGTAGTGAAACGGTCGCCCGCGTCCCGCCGCACGATCCCAGTGAATCCCCGGCGTCGCATAATATCCGCCTGCCGCGAGATTCACGCGCTGCAGGTAAGCGCGCTCGACGACCTCGGCGAAAGTCGGCTCCCGATTTTCGCAACGTAGCTCCGCAAAAATCGGCGCGAGCCGCCGGTGCAATTCCACGCACGCATTCCGCACCGCCGCTCCATTCAAATCCGACCCACTCGAAGCCGCCGTCGCCGAAGTATTTGGCACCTTGTCCGTCGCCGTCGGCATCATGCGCACGCTCTCGGCGGGCACGCCGAGTTCGCGCATCACGACACCGAGGATTTTCGTGTGCAGCCCCTGCCCCATCTCCGTGCCGCCATGATTCACCTGCACCGTCCCATCGCGATAAATCAGCACCAGTGCGCCCGCCTGATTGTAAGGCGTGAAGGTGAACGAAATCCCAAACTTCACCGGAGTCATCGCCAGCCCACGCTTCACATCCGCGTGCGCCGCATTCCACCGCGCGATTTCAGCCTGCCGTTTCGCGAAATCGGAACTCGCCAGCAATTGCCGCCAGATTTCAGAAATACGGTGGTCGCCGATGTCCTCTCCGTAGTGAGTCCGATTCGTCTCACCCGTCCCATGATAGAGATTCCGCTCCCGCACGACTTCCGGCGCGAGCCCCAGCCGCCGCGCGATCCGGTCGATGATCTCCTCGATGATGAGCATCCCCTGAGGCCCGCCAAATCCGCGAAACGCCGTGTTGGAAACAAGGTTCGTCTTCGCCACGCGCCCGCTCACTTCCATCGCGGGAATGTAATACGCGTTATCGAGATGAAACATCGCGCGATCCGTGATCGGCATCGAAAGATCGAGCGACCAGCCGCCATTGGAAATCAGCTCGCACTTCACCGCCGTGAAGCGCCCATCGTCATCAAACCCGACATCGAAGCGCGCAAAAAACGGATGCCGCTTTCCGGTAAGCTGCATGTCCAAATCGCGATCGAGCTGCACCCGCACCGGCCGCCCCGTTTTCCACGACGCGAGCGCCACCAGCGCCGCCCAAGTATTCCCCTGCGTCTCCTTCCCACCAAACCCGCCGCCCAGGCGCGGAGCCTGCACGACGACGCGACTGCGCGGCAGATGCAGCACCTCCGCCACGATCGTCTGGATCTCGCTAGGATGCTGCGTCGAAGACGAAACAACCACATTCCCCTCCGAGTCCACCTCCGCCCAAGCCGTGTGCGTTTCGAGATAAAAATGCTCCTGCCCACCCATCTCAAACTCACCGCTGAAAGTATGTGAACTCGCCGCCAAAGCCGCCACCACATCGCCGCGCCGCATGGAGTTCGCATCCGTGTGAAAACTCTCCGCGGCCATCGCCTCGCGGACCGTCAGGATCGGCGGCAACTCCTCATATTCCACGATCACCCGCCGCGCCGCTTCCCGGCAAACATCAAGCGTTTCACCCACGACGATCGCGATGAGTTGCCCGTGAAAAAACACCTCCCGGTCCGCGAGCAAAATCTCATCCTTCTTCGCCGCGCCCACCTCGTTGTGCCCCGGAATATCCTCCGCCATCAACACCACGCGCACGCCGGGCATCGCCCGAGCCGCCGTCGCATCGCGATGCAAAATTTTCGCCCGCGAAAACGGCGCGCAGACCGGCCAAATCTCCAGCATCGGACGCCGCTGCGCCGTGTCGTCCACATAAGCCGCGCGTCCCGTCACATGCCCCACCGCGCTCTCATGCGCCAGCGCCCGCGAAACCTCCGCGACCGGCCACGCTTCGCCAGCCACAAAATTCTCCGACTCATCCCGCTCCCCGCGCACAAACTTTTCCCATAAACTTACGACCAGCCCACGCCGATACTCCGCACTCCCGCGCCCATCGTTGATCGGCTGGAAGGCATCGCGCAAAAGCGGAAGCACTTCCCCGCAGTTCAGCGGTTTTCCCATCAACGCGCGCTCCGCCTCCAACGCCCGAACCGGAGTCGCCGCCACGCCACCAAACGCCATCCGCGCATGAGTCACCATCCCCGCCGCATCCGTCTCCACACAAAACGCCGCCGCCACGATGCTGATGTCCATCTCGCGCCGCTTCGACACCTTGAAAAACTGCGCCCGTCGCCCACGTCCGCGCGGCAGCACGATCGCCTTTATCACTTCATCCGCCCGCATCGCCGTCTTCCGATACCCGATGAAAAATTCGCTCAGCGCCACCGTCCGCTCGCCCGTTTCCGATGCGAGCACCACCGCCGCATCAAGCGAAAGTAGCACTGGCGCGCTATCGCCGATCGGCGATGCCGTCACCAGATTTCCCCCAAGTGTCGCGCGATTCCGAATCTGCCGCGACGCGAACCAGCGCAGCATCTCATCGAACGAAGGAAACTCGCCCGCGAGCGCCTCCTCGATTTGAGTCAGGGTCGCCGCCGCGCCGATAAACCAGGCATCATGCGTCGCGCGAATCTCGCGAAATTCCGCGACGCCTTCCGTCGAAATCAGCTTCGAAAAACGCGCCAGCTTCTTGTTGACCTCCACGCCGATCTCCGTCGCGCCCGCAACCAATCGCGCCATCGGAAAGTCCCGCTTCATCGCAAGCAATCCCGCCAGCGAATGCGGCCGCATAAAATCGTGGGAGGGCGAAGCTCCCGTCGAGCCCTGAGCCTCCTCACGAGCAACATGGTTCGGCTCGGCGGGAGCTTCGCCCTCCCCGCGTTTCGCAAACGCCTCCACCGCCGCATCGCGAATCGGTCGATAGCCCGTGCAGCGGCAAAGATTCCCGCAAAGCTGTTCCGCGATCTGCTGCGGGTCGCGCAAACCGCGCTCGTAACCCTCAAACATCGACATCACAAAACCCGGCGTGCAGTAGCCGCACTGCGACCCTCCGTGCTTCACCATGCAATGCTGCACCGGATGCAGTTCACCGCCGCGCGCCAGCCCTTCGACCGTCAGTAACTCGCGCCCGGCAAACATCGGCAGCAGCGCGATGCACGAATTGATCGCCCGCCACCTCGTGCCTTCCCGCAGAGCCACCGTGCAAGCGCCGCAATCGCCTTCCGCGCAACCGCATTTTGAACCGACCCGCCCGTTCCGTCGCAGCCAATCAAGAAGCGTCTCGTTCGGGGAAGCCGCCGACACTTCCACCGTCTCGCCGTTGAGCGTGAAGGTGAAGCGGTCGGAAGTGTGAATCATGGGCGGCGCGATTGCAGGATTCTCAAGAAAGAGCGGGAACGGATTTCTTCAAGTGAGAGCCCGGTCTCCCGCGCTTCGTCCTCGGTGATCGCTCCGCTTGCGATCCCGCGCAGGAAGAAATTCAGCAAGCCCTGGCCAGTCGCCGCGTCGTCGAAAACATCGCCGTGCAGCGACGCGAGCGCCGCCTTTTCGACGAACGCTTTCAGTCGCGCGGAAGCGGCGGGAAGTCCTTCGAGAAAGAACGAATACACCGCCGCGTAACGCGTGACGAGCTGCGCGGGATGCAAGTCCCAGCCTTGATAGATGCCGTTGCGGAGCGAGTGCCGATTGTCGTCAAAGCCACGCTTCCACGCCCCATGCACGGCGTCGCGGTTTTCGCGGAGCTGATCGGACTCCAGATCGTGGCCACGATGCGGGCCAACCGGCAGGATGTTCGTCGCTCCATCGGAAAGGTGAACGCCGGTTCCCGCCAACGCGACGACCATCACCGTCCGCGCGAAATCGCAAGCCGGATGCCCCATCGCCTGATATGCGGCGGTGATGCCGAACGACGCGGTGTAATCGTACACGCCAAAATGCACGCTGGAGCAGCGCCCTTCCGACGCCTCGATGAAGCCGAGCAACGGACAGCGCCCATCGCGATCAATGATCGCCTGCGGCGTCTCCACCATCAGTTCCAGCCGCAGCGCGCCGTCCGCGAGACCGAGCTTCTTTTCCAGCGCCGCGCACACTTTCGCGGCCGCAGTCACCTGCGCCGCGATCTGCACTTTTGGGATCGTGATGACGAAATTCGACGGCAGCTTCCCGCCGGTTTTCTCGATCAGCGAGGTCATGAAAATATCCAGCGTCCGCATACTCCGCACCCGGTTGTCTTCGTTAAAAGGTTTCACGCGAATCCCGATAAACGGCGGCAACGTTCCCGCCGCCAAACCCGCCGCGACTTCCATCGCGCTCGTCGCCGCGTGGCCGTCTTCCTCGGTGTCAACGCGGTTCCCGTAACCGTCTTCAAAGTCCAAACGAAAATCCTCAGTCGGCTCACGCTTCAGCTTCGCCACGACCCGCTCGTAAATCGGCACCGCAAACATGCGCGACCACGGCACATCGAGCGCCTCGTTCAGCGTGTCGGAATCCGGCGCGTATTCCTCCAGCACCCGCAGTGCGACCGCACCGAGCTTTTGCGCCGAGTCACTTTTAAAAAGATGCGCGCCGCCATACACCACATGCACCGCCTGCCGCCGGTTCGTTTCGCCCGGATACCGATCCATGAAGGCGCGATTCGCGGCGGAGAGCTCGGCGGAAACAGGTTCGAGGTCGGCAGCGGAAAGAGTCGGCGTCATAGCGGGATGCGGTTCAAGTCTTTGTAGTAAAGGTAGCGCGCCGGCCCTGGCCCCGCGGCGATGAACCACTGCGGACAATACGGCGCAATCCAGATCGCATCGCCGGCCTGCGCCGGATGCCATTCGTCATCGAGTCGATAGACGCCAGAGCCGGTCAGGAAAAGCATCCCGTGCTCCATCACATGCGTCTCCACAAAGGGCAGCGTCGCGCCCGGATCGTAGGTGAAAATGTTCACCGCCATATCCACGCCGGTCGTGTCCGGCATCAGCGTTTTCAAGCGCGCGTGCGGGTCTCCGAGGAAAGGCGTCTCCTTCACCTTGCTCTCGTTGCCGGTGTAAAATTCCGGCGCTTCCGTCCCTTCAAGCGGCTCGTAGTTCTTGCGGAAAATCAGCACGCGAGTGCCCTTCGCCGAGCTCACGAATTTATACCCATCGCCCGGCGGCACGTAGCCGAAACCACCCGCCCCGAGCGGCTGCGCATTCAGTTTCCCCGAGCCTGCGACCACGTAAAAAAATAGCTCATCGAAATCCGCCTCGCCGCCTCCGCGCCCGCCTTTTTCCAACTCCACGAGCCACTGCGAAAACCGCGCTCCGAGTGCGGCGGAGATGAGCACGTAAGCCGTGCATTTTGTCCACCCTGGTAGCGCGCTCGGCACGTAGCCATCGGGCGTGATGAGCGCGTAATTGCGGCGGATGACGTTGCGAGTGAGACCAATTTTCGGGTTCATATTTGCGGTGTGAGCAGACGCCCGCGAGGCGTGCCGATGATCCTGCCATCAAGCATCACCGTCTGTCCGCTCAAAATCGTGCGCACCACGCGACCGCGCAAAGTTTTGCCGACATACGCGCTGTGCGGGTGGCGATAGTGCAGCGAATCGGCGGTGATTTCCGTCGCGCCGCGCGGATCGAGCAGCACGAGATCCGCGTCGAGGCCGGGTGCGACGCGGCCCTTTTTGGGCGCGAGGAGAAAGCGATCCGCGACGTTCTCCGAAGTGCTGAGCGCGAGGCGATGCGGATCTATCCCGAGATCGAAAAGCAGCCCCAGCAAATGCTGGCAGCCGGAAATGCCGCCCCACACTTTGAAGAAATCCGCGTCCGTCTTCATCGTCATCGGCGCGGGCGAATGATCGGAGCCGACGGTGAGGATGTGCCCGAGCTCGACCTCGTGGATGAGTTGTTTGCGCTGAAATTCGTCGCGAATCGGCGGCGCGCATTTCGCCAGCGCGCCGATGCGCTCCACGTCGTCCTCATTCAGCACGAGGTAGTGCGGACACGTCTCGCAAGTCACCTCCACGCCCGCCGTCGCCGCGTCCTTCACGAGCCGCACGCCCGCTTCGCTGCTGACGTGGACGATGTGCAGCGCGCAGCCCGTTTCGCCCGCGAGTTCGATCGCGAGCGCGACGGCTTCCAGCTCCATCGAGATCGGGCGCGAGGCGAGGTAGTCGCGGATCGTGGTGCCGCGGACGAGTTCCGGGTGATCCATCTCCGCGTGGACGGCGACGAGCAGGCCGAGTTCCGCCGCGCGTTTCATTCCGGCTCGCAGTGTCGCGGTGTCCACTTTCGGAAAATCGTCGATCCCGCTGCCAGACATGAACGCTTTCAGCCCGAT
>JANLQB010000186.1:0-5049 GCA_031367565.1 Verrucomicrobiota bacterium | reverse complement strand
TTTTCGGTCTGCGGATGCCGAGAAAAGCGGAGGGCTTCCTTCCTGTCGAGGAAAACTTTTGCGAGGTTTTTTAGTTGGCGTATCGGTGCGGCTCTTGGCATATGTAGCAGATATGCCTACTCCGAAATATGCCAACAATCCCCCCCCCGCAGACTCCACCGAAACCGGAGAAACTCGAGCAGTCTGAGAAGGGGGCGGTTCGTGCATAGGTGTAGGAAGGTAACTGGGCTCCCTCGTCGCCGCCTTGCCGCTTTGAAGTGAGGCGGCGTCCCGCCGCGTGTGGAATGGCGAACCGCCCGCGGTGCCGGTAGCGCGATGCGCGCGATCTGACGGTGACCATCTTATCCGGCGGATGACTGCATTTCGCCTGTGGCGGCGGAAATAGTTTGAGGTCCTTCGCGGGCTCAGGATGACAGGCTTTCGGAGGGGCGGTGGGTGCGGTTCAGTTTTTGAACGATAATTACCCTGCGAGGGATTTTTTCGGAGAAGGGAAACGTGATTGGTGAAGGAGTTACTTCACGCTTCCGAAATTTGCCGTGGCGCGCATGCCAGCCTTGATGGTGCGGGCTTTGTTTTCGAGTAGGACTTTGACTCGGAAGAAGCCGCTGCCGGCGTCGATGCGGGGATCGACGAAGGTGATCTTTCCAGTGAATTCGGCGTGGTTAATGACGGGGAATTTCACGCGCACTTCCTGTCCTTCCTTGGTCTTTTCCATGAGTTCGGGATTGAGGTAAAACTGCACATAGACTTGGTCGATATTGACGATGTCCATGAGCTTCTCCGCGCGGTCCACGGATTCGCCGGCTTCCTTGTATTTTTTGACGACGACGCCCGCGAGCGGCGAGCGGACGGTCTTTTCTTTGAGCATCGTTTCCGCCGCGCGATGCAGGATCGTGGAGAGTTCGAGCTGCGCCTTTTCTTCGAGCCACTTTTCCTTGCTGCCCATCTTGTCGTTGAAAAGGGACTGTGCGCCGGTCGTTTTGAAGGTGCCGAGGTCGATGAGCTTCTGGGTGCGCTCGACTTCCAGCGCTTCCCTTTCTGCGCGGAGTTGCACGATGGGTTGGCCTTCTGTGACTTCGGTGCCTTCTTCGACTAACACGGAGTCGATCACTTCCTGGAGCACGGGCGAGGAGACGCTGACGGTTTTGAAGGGGATCACGAGGCCCTGCTTTTCATCGGCGCGCACGGAGGCGAGGGCGAGGAGCAGGGTGGTGGAAAGGGCGAGGCGGAGTTTCATGGAAAGTGGGGTGGGGGATCAACCGATCATGCGCATCTGGAACCACTGCCAGATGCGGGTGGACCAAAGCATGATGAGCGGGCGGCGGCCGAGTTCGATCTTGCCACGACCGGTGAGGCCGGGGCGCAGCGCGGATTGCAGCGCGGGCGGCACCTGCACGTTTTTGAGGGTGATGAGGAAGACGTTTTGTTTTTCGCGAGCCATCGCTTGGGAGCTGATTTGCGCGTGGTCTTTCAGCTTCTCGGTAAAGGTGTGCGAACCCTGACTATAGAGCCGGAAGCTAACATCGATGGGGCCTTTGCGGAGTTCCTTTTCCACGAAACCGATTTCCTTTTCGTGTAAGTCGATCTGCGCTTCCCAGGCGTCGAGCGCGGCGACTTCGGCGAAGATCGCGCCGGGCTGCAAATACTCGCCGACATGCAGTTCGAGATCCTTGGTCACCACGACTCCGTCGATGCGGGAGCGCAGGGTGGCGGAGGCGATGAGATCGTTGATGCGCTTTTCGTTTTGGTCCGCGACTGCGACTTGGAGAAACGCGACGTTGGCCGAAGCTTCGTCACCGAGCGCACGGTATCGCTCCGCTTCCGCATGGAAGCGACGCCGCTCCTGCGTGTTCGTTTCGAGCTCGATTTCCAGTTTCCGCGTATCTAGTTGCGCGATGGGTTCGCCGGCTTTCACGCGTTGGCCTTCGCGGACGAATACCTTGTCGATGCTGCTCGGGATTTCCGCGACGATCGCGGCGCGATTCATCGGCGTGAGGACGCAATCGCCGTCGATGCGATCCATCTTCGGATACAGGAGCACGGCCGCGAGGATGGCGAGGAAGGTGCCGATTTTCAGCAGGGAGCGGCGGCGCTTTTCGCCGGTGAGTTTCCGGCGCGTGGCGAGGATCCGCTTGGTGACGCTGAGGAAGGGCAGCGAGTGATAGTCTTCCGCCGCCTGCAAGGTCTTGCCAGTATGGGTGGCGATCCACTCGGTGAGGCGCGTCGTGGACGCTGGCTCCTTCGAGCCCGCCGCGCTATCGAAGAATCCCTCCGTCGTGCTCTCGGCAAAATACGCGCCGATGAGCTGCTTCTCGCCATCGAGCATGGGCGCGATCACGGCATTTACGACATGGGCGAGATCGAAATAGGCGAGGTCGATTTCATCCGTGCGCCGGATCGCGGGAGCCAGGTCATCGTGCGCGCCGTGGCCGTTGGCGGACGGCGGCGACTCGGCGCGAGCGATCAGCTCTTTCTTGCTCAAAAAGACGAGTTCCTTCGCCGCGTGGGCTCCCACAAAGGCGCTCATCGCCTTGACCATCGAGCTTTTCTTTTCCACGACCTCTTGCCCGGCGATCGACATCACGCGCCAGCGATCGCCTTCCAGCAGCAGCACCGAGCACCGTTCGCAGCCGATCAGATCGCGGCCGTAGTTTGAGGACAGTCGCGCTACTTCCAGCGGATCGAGTGAGCCCGCGAGATCGCTCGTGAATTTCAGCACATGCTGCAGGCGCTGCGTCTCCACGACCAGACTGCCGAGCCGGCGCGACTGAAGGTGCTGCTCCACATGGGTCGCCAGCGAGGCGAGGAAAGTGGCGAACTCCGCGTAATTCGCGGGCACGACATACGGCTGCATCCAGACCTGGAGGACGCCGAGCACCTGGTCCTTCAGCATCAGTGGCACATGGATGAAAGGATAAGGCGTGCGATTCGACTCCGGGGGTGAGGCCTGCATCGCGGCCTGCACCTGCGGATCGGGCGCGAAAACCATCGGCTGCCGCGTCTTTACTACTTCGGTGAGCACCTTCAGCAGATTCGTCCGCTGCACTTCATCGCTCTGGAAAAGCGATGACTCAAACTCCACCGCCGCCGCGAGTTGAAACTCATACTTTCCCTCCGCCGATCGCTGCCCGACGAGCCACACGCCGCCGCCTTTTCCATCGCAAGCCTGCACGACCCGATTCAGATATTCCTGAAAAAACTCCTCGCTCCGAAGGTCGCGCTTGGTGAGCGCAACGATCTCATCCACGAGCCGTTGAATGCGGTTCCGGGCTGCTTCTATCGTTTGTTCCTGGGCCATGTGGGGTGCGACGTTAGGTGGAGAAAAATGAAAGGCAAGACTGCGGGCGGCAGGAAGTGAACATTTTATCACACGCCCGGATGCTGAATGCAAGTGGTGCGGGAAACGGGTGCGCCTTTTCCTTGGTCCACGGAATTTCACCGTGGACGAGGATGGAGGCATCGATCGTCCGGCGCTCTAAAAAGCGTCTGAAATTTGGGTCCAAACGCCGCGTGGACGCGTAATTGACACCAAAGTGACAACTCTCTAACCTGACCTTGTGAAAAATTTCACAAAGATCGAATCCATGGCCGAAAAATCCCAAGCGTTGAAGCAGACTTTCGAGCTGATTAACTCGCAGCTTTACTCCGTGGAAGAACGCATCCGGCAGCAGGCGCGTGCCTTCGATCCGGGCGTGGAAGGGTATGTTGCTTATGCCATCGAGAGTAATGGGAAGCGGCTGCGGCCCGCGCTGGCGCTGCTGGCGGGCGGGGCGACGGGAGCGATCGGGCCAAGTCATTTCGAGCTGGCGGTCGTGCTGGAGCTCATCCACGCGGCGACTTTGGTCCACGATGACATCCTCGATGGCGCGGACAAACGGCGCGGTCAGCCCACGGTGAATGCAAAGTGGGGCAACGCGATTTCGGTCCTGCTCGGCGACTGCCTTTTTGCGCACGCGCTGAAGCTTTCCACGAACTTCCCGAATGGCGAAATCAGCCGGCGCATCGCGCATGCGGCGTCCGATGTGTGCAGCGGGGAGATCATCCAGACGCAGCGGCGCTTCGATCTGAAGCTGAGCGTGTCGGATTATTACAAGATCATCGAGATGAAGACGGCGGCGCTTTTCGGAGCGGCGACGGAGCTCGGCGCATTCATCAATGAAGCATCGCCCGAAGTGATCAGCTCGCTGAAAACGTTCGGCATGCGTCTCGGCACGGCCTACCAAATTTACGACGACTGCGTGGACCTCGCGGGCGATGAAGCGATGGTCGGCAAAACGCTGGGCAGTGACTTGCGAAAAGGGAAGCTGACGCTGCCGATCCTGCATCTGCTTCAGCAGAGCGACGAAGCGGAGCGGCACCGGCTCAGCGAGATCATCCTGAATGGCGACGACGATGACATGACGCGACTCGTCGAGCGCGCGGTCGAAGCCGGGGCGATCAAATCGGCGGTGGCGACCGGGCGCAAAATGCTGCGCGAAGCGCAGGCGCACTTGGAAATCGTGCCCGATAACAAATATCGCGACGCCCTTTCCAATCTCGTCGTCGCGCTCGATGGAATGATCGCGCCTTTCGGCTCCGCGCAAACGGCCTGAAGCAGGTGGCGGCAGGCACCCGGCGCATGAGTTCCTTCACGATCCATGAACTCCCGGAAGGGGATCGTCCGCGGGAAAAACTCGCCCGACTCGGCGCGGGCGCGCTGAGCGAGGCGGAGTTGATCGCGATCCTGCTGCGCGTCGGGATGAAAGGCGTGAACGCGGTCGAGCTCGCGCGCCAGCTTTTGGTGAAATACGGATCGCTCGCGGCCCTCGCGCGATGCAGCGTCGCGGAAATCGCGAAGGTCAAAGGGATCGGCCTGGCCAAAGCTGTCCAGCTTGCCGCCGCCTTCGGTCTCGGGCAGCGCCTTGCCTTTGAGACCATCTCCGCGCAGCCGATGGACCGCCCGGAATTTGCCTACCAACTCCTCGGAGCAGAAATGCGCACCCTTGAGCGCGAATCCCTCCGCATCCTCTTACTCGATACCAAACTGCGCCTGATGCGCATGGAGGAAAT
>JANLQB010000177.1:0-3112 GCA_031367565.1 Verrucomicrobiota bacterium | reverse complement strand
GTACAGGAGACTTTTATGCGCTTGCACAATCAGGAGCAGGCCGCGATCGAGGGGCATCTTTCCCAGTGGCTCTTCACGGTTTGCCGGAATTGTTCTCTTAAATCGCTGAAGAAAGAGGATCGCTACATTTACGTCGAGGCGCAGGAGTTTGAGCAGAAGAAGTGTGAATCGCTCACGCCTTTCGCCGAGCTGGAGCGCAAGGAGCGCGTGACGCGGCTCATGGAGCTGGTGAAAGAACTGCCGAAGAATCAGCAGGAGGTCGTCCGCCTGCGCTTCCATCATCATCATTCCTATCAAGAGATCAGCGACATCACCGGGCTGAGCGTGGGGAATGTCGGATTTTTGTTGAACGCTGCGATGCGCAATCTGCGCACGAAAATGGAGCGCGACGACAAGGACGAAAAAATTGTTTACCTGAAGAAGACTGCATCATGAGAGGAAGGATTTCGGATCAAGATTTAACCGATTACGCGTTCAACGAACTGGACCCGCACGAGCGACTTTATGTCGAGTCGATGCTGGCTGTTTCGGAAGAATGCCGGGCGGATGTGTACGACATCATCGAATATGGGCAGATGATGGAAGAAGGCTTTGAGCGCGAAGATGGGAAGATCGTGAGCATGGAATTGACCGACGAACAGCGCGCGCGTTTGCTCGACGTTCGGATGAACCCAATGTCCTTCGTTCGCATGGCCGTCGGAACTCTCGCGGCTGCGGCGTGTGTCGCCTTTGCCATCGTGCATCCGGCGATCCTACCGGATCGGGGCACGGCAGTCCACGTCGCGCAAGTTTCCCGCGGAGTCGCGCAGGTCGTCACTCACGCCGTCGCGCCTGCGAATGGCAGCGGTATGCTCGCCTCTTTCGATTCGCTCCGCGCCCTCGTCGAAGAACCATCGAAATGGCTCCCGGAAGCCGCCGCCGCCACGCCGCCACAATGGCTCGATATCGATGCCGATCCTTTGATCGGCACGATGGGAATGCCCGTCGGGATGCCGGATTTCGGAAGCGCGCCTTACTGAGTTTGCTCACGGCTCGCGGCGATTCCTGCGCCGCTTTTATGACGCCGTTCGCTGCCCGCTAGCGCCGAACGGCGTTTCCGTTTTTAGCCACACCACTTTATGCCCACTTCCACCACGGATTCACCCGCTGCCATTTCGACCGCCGTCCCGTTAGATGACGACAAGGCCTCCGCCGCTTTGCTCGTCAGCGCCTACCGAAAAATCACCGATGAAATGGCGAAATTCATCGTCGGCCAGGACGCCGTGATCGAGCAACTCGTCATCGCCGTGCTCGCTGGCGGCCACTGTCTGCTCGAAGGCGTGCCCGGCCTCGCGAAGACTGCAATGATTCGCACGCTCTCCGAGACGATGAAGCTGAACTTCCGGCGCATCCAGTTCACGCCCGATCTCATGCCCGCCGACATCACCGGCACCGACATCATCCAGGAAGACCCCACGACCGGCCACCGGCGTTTCGTTTTCCAAAAAGGCCCCATCTTCACGCAGATGCTCCTCGCGGACGAAATCAACCGCACCCCGCCAAAAACGCAGGCCGCGCTCCTCGAAGCGATGCAGGAAAAGTCCGTCACCGTCGGCGGCCACACGCTGCATCTCGACAAACCATTCTTCGTCCTCGCCACGCAAAACCCGATCGAACAGGAAGGCACTTATCCGCTCCCCGAGGCGCAGCGCGACCGCTTTCTCTTCCTCGTGAAAGTCGAGTATCCGAGCCGCGAAGAGGAGCGCCAGATCGTCGCCCGGACCACCGGCACCTTCACCGCCGACATCCAGCCCGTCATCGAAGGCCCGCAAATCCTCGAACTCCAAAAAGTCGTCCGCAAAGTCCCCGTGCCCGATCACGTCATGGATTTCGTCCTCGATCTCGTCCGCTACACGCGCCCGGACAACGCCGACTCGCCGGCCTTCGTGAAAGAACTCATCGAATGGGGAGCCGGCCCGCGCGCCTGCCAGAACCTCGTCCTCGCCGGAAAAGTGCGCGCCGTTTTGCACAACCGCTTCCACGTCACCATCGATGACATCGCCGCCCTCGCCGCGCCCGTCCTGCGGCATCGCGTCGTCCCGACTTTCAACGCCGAAGCGGAAGGCGTGAAAGTGGACGACATCATCGCAAAGATCCTCGAAGCCGTGCCGCGCGGCGAGGCCGGGCGGGCTTTGTAGGCCGGTTACTTCGCGGTAAACTCCGCAAACCGCTTCTCGATCTCCGCCACGTCAGCCTCGCCTGCGTGGATGAACACGCGGTATTTGAAAGTCACGCTTTGGCCGGCTTTTAGCACATAATCGCCGGAGCCTTTGGGTTGCGACTTGTCCATTTCCCCCTCGCAAAAAGGGTTCGCCGCAAAGAGCCCATAGTCGCGCGCGTGCCAGCGGGTCGGATGGCGCAGATTGGATGAGTGATCGAAAATCGCGATGCCGTAAGTATTCCCCGCGATCGGGCCGCTCATGTCCACCCACTTCGCGTGCGTGCCCCACACCTTTTCGTCGCGCAGCCCTCCGCTGTTCACGATGTGGCCTGCGCCGGGGGCTTTGGGTTGTTTTAGGCGCATGGATTCCGCGATGCGGATGGCAAACGTCCCTTCTTTGGTGTCCCCGAAAGTCACGTCCTTTTCGCCCGCAGTCAGCGTCGTTTCAAAATCGAAAAGACGTTCACTTTCCGGGCGATCATAGACGCGCAAGGTCTGCACGCTCGTAACCGGAACCGACCCATCGGGCGCGGTCCATTTTTGTGAAGTCGTGACGATGCCCACGTCGCCGCTTTTCGCCGCGATCACTTTATCCAGCTCGATCTTCCCGACCGGATGCTTCGGCGTGCCTTTGTAAGAAGCGGTTTCGCCCCAGAAATCCACGCCGTTCACCTCACCGTGCGAAAACCACATCGAGCGATGATGCGGGTGATCTTGCTCTTCGCCGGGCACGTCTTCCATCGGCCAGGCGCGCGTCATCTTCACGCCGTCGGGACCGATGAGCGGCCAGTAGTAAACGTGGGCCGCGTCGCCGTGGCGGAATTCGGTAAAAAGTTTTCCGCCGATTTCGATGCGGACGCGATCGGGCAATTCTTTCACTTCCACGGCGGCGCGAGCGAGTGGCGCGAGGGC
>JANLQB010000154.1:0-3458 GCA_031367565.1 Verrucomicrobiota bacterium | reverse complement strand
ATAGAAAGTGCGACTTCCGCCTCCGGGGCGGGTTGCACGAGCAGTTCCATTTTTATGTCTCCCATTTCCCGCCTCCTCCTCCTCGCCGCCGCCACTCCGGCGCTCGCCGCAGGGACGACCGATCTACCAAAAGAGCACCTCGATTTTTTCGAGAACAAGATCCGCCCGATCCTGAAGGAAAGCTGCTACAAGTGCCACAGCCTCGAAGCGGGCAAGGCGAAGGGCGGGCTCACTCTCGACACGCGTGATGGCTGGCAAAAGGGCGGTGAAAATGGCGCAGCGATGGAGCCGGGCGCGCCGGACAAAAGTTTGATCCTCAAGGCCATCAGCTACGACGATCCCGATCTTCAGATGCCGCCGAAGGGCGAGAAGCTCACCGCGCAGCAGATCGCCGACCTCACGCAGTGGGTGAAAATGGGTGCGCCCGATCCGCGCGTGGGCAGTGCGGAAATTAAGAGCAAACTCAGCGGGCTGACGGACGAGGCGCGGCAGCATTGGGCGTATCAGCCGGTGAAAAATCCCGCGCCGCCCGCCGTGAAAAATCAGTCGTGGCCGCGCACGCCGGTCGATGCCTTCATCCTCGCGAAACTCGAAGCCGCCAACCTGGTGCCCGCGCCGGATGCGGAAAAGGAAACGCTGCTTCGTCGCGCGACTTATGACCTCATCGGCCTGCCGCCGACTCCCTCGGAAGTCTCCGCCTTCCTCGCCGATCAAGCGCCGAATGCGTTTGAAAAAGTCATCGATCGGCTGCTCACCTCGCCGCACTACGGCGAGCGCTGGGGCCGCTTCTGGCTCGATACCGCGCGCTACTCGGACACCGTGGGTGGCGACCGGAAACTCCAGAAAGGCGGGATGGAATATCGCTATCCTTACGCGTGGACTTATCGCGATTACGTCATCGACGCGTTCAATGCGGACAAGCCGTACGACCAGTTCATCGTCGAGCAAATCGCTGCGGACAAAATACTGGATCGCCCGGACGACCGCTCGCTCGCGGCGCTTGGTTTTCTCACGGTCGGCGAGCGTTTCAAAAATCCGAACGACATCATCAACGACCGCATCGACGTGGTCTCGAAAGGCTTCCTCGCGATGACGGTGACGTGCGCGCGCTGCCACGATCACATGTTCGATCCGATCCCGACGAAGGACTACTACGCGCTGCACGGCGTCTTCGCCTCGACGCTCGAACCGGATGAAAAACCGGTGATCGGCGGCGCGCCAGCAACTGCCCCGCAGCTCGCCGATTACGAAGCGAAACGCGGCGCGCTGGAAGCGGAAAACCGCGCGGTATTTTACAAGCTCGCCCTGGAAGTGAACGGCGATGTTCAGAAGAAAATCGGCGCGATCATCCAAGTCGCGCAATACGGCGGGAAGAAGGCGGGCGGATCGGCGGAAGAGATCAAGGCGCGGACGGAACTACTGAACAAATTTCACGTCGATCGCGATCAGTTGCAGGTCGTCCTGCGCCATGCGCGACGCGACGCGGGCATCCTGGCCCCCGCTCGCGCGCTCATGGCGTTGAGCGACGCGGAGTTTGCGCAAAAAGCGCCTGCGATTGTGGCGCGCATCGCGAGTGGAAATGGAAACGCGAACGCTCTGATCGCTGCGGCGTTTAAGACGGCGACGCTCCCGACGAAGCAGGATGTCGTGCAGCTTTACGAAAAGGTTTTTGCGGACATCGCGCCAAAGCTGCACGCGTTGCAGGAGGCGCAGTTAAAAAACGAATCGCTATCCGACTGGGACCCGGCGCTCGTGCAGCTTCTTTCGATGCCGATCGAAATCCCGCCTGCCGCTCAACTCACCACCGAAAAGATGCGTGACCTCGCGGGCAATCTCCCGCCGAAGCTCACCGCGCGCACCCCGTTCGCCTTCGCGAAGATCAACGAACTCGAACTCACGCATCCCGGCGCGCCCGCCCGTGCGATGCTCGTGGCGGATGCGAAGACGCCGAAGAATTCGCCCGTCTTCATCCGCGGCCAGGCCGAGACGCGCGGCGATGTCGTCCCGCGCCGCTTCCTCGAAGTGCTCTCGCCCGCAGGAAAACCCACGCCTTTCACTGAAGGCAGCGGACGCCTCGAACTCGCGCACGCCATCGCCAGCAAAGAGAATCCGCTCACCGCGCGCGTGATGGTGAACCGCGTGTGGATGCACCATTTCGGCGAAGGATTCGTCCCGACTTCCGACGATCTCGGCACGCAATCCGAGCCGCCGTCGCATCCTGAATTGCTCGATTATCTCGCGACCTGCTTCATGGAAAAAGGCTGGTCGCTGAAAGCGCTGCACAAACAGATCATGCTCGCGCGCGTCTATCAGGAGAGCAGCCAGACGAACCCCTCCTTTGCCACGAAAGACCCGCAAAACCGGCTGCTCTGGCGCGCAAATATCCGCCGGTTAGACTTTGAAGCGATGCGCGATTCGTTGCTCGTCTTCAGCGGAAACCTCGATCGCTCCCTCGGCGGCAAACCGATCAATTTGACCGAAGAGCCTTACAGCTATCGGCGCAGCGTTTACGGCTACATCGACCGGGGAAATTTGCCGGAACTGATGGCGCAATTCGATTTCAGCGATCCCGACATGCCGAACTCAAAACGCACAACTTCCATCGTCCCGCAGCAGGCGCTTTTCCTGATGAACAGCGCGATGGCCGTGGATGTCGCCCGGCGCATCATCGACCGCCCGGAAGTCGAGAATGCACCAGACAATCTCGGACGAATCCTCGCGATCTACCGCGTGATTTTTCAACGTGATCCGAAGCCCGACGAGATCAGGATGGCCCTGCATTTCGTCGGAAGCGAAATCACCAACACCGTCGCGACCTCGGTCCCGACCGAGCAGGATAAAAAGATCGCGAGCCGGAAAATGGAGCGGGAAAAAATGAAGGCTCAGCAAGGCGCGAAGAATCGCTACCGCGGAATGGAGGCGATCAAAAATAAAGGCGAGGTCGTGGAGCGCGCGCCGCTCACGCCGTGGGAAACCTATGCGCAAGCGCTGCTGCTCTCGAACGAAGCGGCGTATGTGAACTGAGCGCCCCTTTACCCCGTCGTCCGCAGACCGCTGGCGATGGCGTTGATCGAGAGGAGCAAGTCGGGCAGCATCGCTTCGGCGGCGGCTTCATCGGTGGCGCGCAGTTTTCGCCAGCGGCGGAGAAGGCTGATTTCTTGCAGGTGCAGGATGCGCAGGGCTTCGGCTCGGAGTTCGAGCGTTTTGAGCATGCGCGGGCGGCGGGCGGACATGGGGCGTCCGCGGATTTTTTCGAGCAGCTCGTTGGTGAGATTCCACTCGCCTTCGATGATTCCCATGAAGCGCGTGCGCAGCGTGTCGTCTTCGACGAGGTCGGCGTAGGCGCGCATGAGGTCGAGGTCGGTGCTGGCGATGCTCGATTCGATGTTCGTGAGCACGTAGTGCAGGAAAGGCCACGTGCGGATGTGCGCGCGGATTTCGGCGATTTCGGATTCATC
>JANLQB010000151.1:0-1503 GCA_031367565.1 Verrucomicrobiota bacterium | reverse complement strand
GGAAGTGATCCTCGCACTCGGCGCGGATGTGGAAGGGGAAGCGACGGCGAATTACCTCGTCGATCTCCTGCGCGAACTGCCTATTTCCGTGACGCGTCTCGCGCACGGCCTGCCCGCAGGCGGCGGCCTGGAGCATGCGGATGAATTGACGCTGAGCCGCGCCTTGTCTGGCCGGGTGCGCTTGAGCCGGGGCTGATCAGACGAGCGTCTGCGTCGCCAGTTGTTTGCGCGCGAGCTTGCCGAGGTAGGGGACTTCCCATTCCACGTTGGAGAAGGCTTTGATGATCATCACGAGCCAAAGGATCAACATCGCGAAGCCGAAAGCGAACCCGGCAAAAATGAGGACGATCGCCAGTAACCAGCCGAGCAACGGAATTTGAGCGAGGATGAAGGCGGCGATATTAAGGAGGACGGAAATAGCGATCGCAGCCCCTCCGACGAACAGCGATTGCATGGCCCAGAAGCGCACAAACGCATTCTTCTTTTCCAGCACGAGAAAGACGATGCCGCCGACCAGCGGGATGGCCGCGCAAATCGTCGCGGCGATGTTCGGTGCGAGGCCGGTGCCTTCATTCACGGTGGCTACAGGCGTGGCCTCCGCGGGTTTTGGTTCGGGACTTGGAGCAGGTGGCGGTGTGGTTTCGTCCATGATGTCCGAACGCTAGAATCGAGCGCCCAAAACTGCAAGACGGGACGCGGGTCCCGTCTGGGCTCAAGGATTCCGCGCGATGAGCGCGGCGCGCATCACTTCGATCGGGGCGGGGCGTTGGAACCAAATCTCGAAGGAAAGCGCGCCTTGATGGAGCAGCATCGTGAGGCCGTTCGCACCGCGCGCTCCGACGGCGTCGCCGGCGAGCAGCAGCGGCGTGCGGGCGGCGGTGTAGATGGTGTCGTAGATGAGGTGGTGCGAGGCGAGCAGGTCGGCGGGGATCGGTGAAGGCTCGTCCGCTTTCATGCCGACCGAGGTGCAGTTGATGATGAGGTCGGTTTGCGCGAGGCGGGCTCGGAGCGCTCCGGGATCGAAGTCATCGTTGGCGAGGCGATTCAGCGGGTAAAAGGCGTCCAGCTCGCGGACGAGCGGCATGAGCTTTTCGAAAGTGCGATTGATCAGGACGATGCCGGGACAATTCTCGATCGCGCATTGCATCGCGATGGCGCGTCCGGCTCCGCCGCCGGCGCCGAGGATCATCACGCGCAGGTCGCGCAAGTCCGCGCCGAGTTCCGCGCGGACGGCGCGCACGAGGCCGGGGCCGTCCGTGTTGTAGCCGACGAGTTTTTCACCCTCGACGGCGACCGTATTCACCACGCCGATTCGCCGCGCATGATCATCCGCGCGATCGACGAGCGCGAGCGCCGCGAACTTGTGCGGGATGGTGCAATTCACGCCGATGAATCCTTGCGCGGGCAGCAGGCGAAAGGCTTCCGCGAGTTCCTCCGCGCGGATGTGCAGCCGCGTGTAACGGGCGTCGATGCCGCACGCGGCGAGCGCGGCATTGTGCATCG
>JANLQB010000128.1:0-1624 GCA_031367565.1 Verrucomicrobiota bacterium | reverse complement strand
TCGCGCCATTCAACCGGCGGCTGGCGGAGTGGGGTTTCGCGGAGTTTGCGTTCAAAGTCGTTCATTGGAGTTCCTCGTAGATGGGACGCAGGAGCGTCTGGAGTTTGTCTATGCCGTAGCGATAACGGCTCGCGGCGGTGTTCGGCGGGATGTCGAGCGTGTCGGCGATTTCAGCGAAGGTGAGGTCTTCCCACAGCTTCAAGTGGACGACCGCGCGCTGCTCGGCGGGCAGCTCGCTGAGTGCATTGGCGAGCGCATCGCGGTAGCTGGTTTCGTCGGGATTTGGCGCGGGCGCGAAAAGCGGCGCGGGTTCGGCGGCGGCGCGTTCGATCGCGTGATCATGTCCCGCGCGGCGGCGGAGGGCGTCGATGGCGAGATTGTGCGCGAGGCGGAGCAACCACGCACGCGGCTGGTGCATGGCGGCGAACTGATCGGGGCTTCTGACGATTTTTAAAAAAAGCTCCTGCAACACATCACGCGTGTCCGCTTCGCTGCGCGTGAGGTTCAACACAAAGCCGAAAACGGACGCGGCGTGCTCATCGTAAAGCTGGTGCAGGTTCGGGGGCATTTTCGAGAAGACGCGCGCGGGGCGGAGATTTGTCTAACGCAGTTTCAAAAACGCTCCAACGAAAGTGCAGCGCGGCGCAATGGGAGGGCAAGGCTCCCGCCGCGCCGGAGTGGTGCGATGCTTTTCACTGAAAGCTCGGCAGGCGCCTCGCTCTCCCATGCCTCACGCGGGTGACTCGTTTTCCAGGATGTCGACGATCGCTTTCGTCATCGCCTTGCGCACTGGAGCGAGCCCGCGGACGAAGCGAGCGAACGGTCGAATGCGCGATGGATTTCCTGCGAGAAACGCGAGGAGAGCCAGAATGCGCGGGCGCTGGCGAAGGAGATCGTAACTGATCGGGAGCGGCACCGGAATCTCCGCCTCTGCCGTGTCGCTGATGGCGCGCAGCGAAAGCAGCGGGATCCCGTATTCCGCGCAGACGCGCGCGATGGCGCTGGTTTCCATATCGACGGCCTGTGCGCCGGTTTCGCGGGCGAGCGTGGCTTTTTGCACGGGGGTTTCCGCTGCGACTTCCTGAGTCGTAAGCGCGCCGCGTCGCGCTTGGGATCGGTCGAGGAGGGTTGGTGAGGTGTAATTCGTCGCCACGAACAGCTCACCGTGCGCGAGCGTGGGATCGAGCGCGCCCGCGTAGCCTGCGCTGAGCAGCCAGCGCGGACGGTGCTCGGCGAGCAGGGCGCGCACGCTTTTCTCCGCCGCCGCGGTCCCCATGCCGGTGTGCGCGAGGAGGACGCGCTGGCTCACGATTTCGGTGCGGAGGGCGCGGCGCAGGTCGTGGCTCTCGTGAGGGACGGCGCAGGTGATGACGATCATCCTTACTTCGCGGCGTCGATCGCCGTGCTGAATTTTTCCAAATTGGAATAATCGTTCTTCCAAGTCGTGTACATCACGCCGAGCACGCTACCGGGCACTTTCTTGGCGGCAGCGAGCCAGTCGGCGACCTTGTCGGGATCGGCGTCGTAGTAGCCGGCGATGACTTGTTTGTTTCCGCGTTCGGCGAAGAATTTCAGGCTCTCGGCGCGCTTCTCGAAATACCACGGCAGGATGATCACCTCCTGG
>JANLQB010000117.1:0-3774 GCA_031367565.1 Verrucomicrobiota bacterium | reverse complement strand
CCACGGCGAGACATCGTCGAAGCCGAGCCCGCCGCGCGGCTTCGGTTTGAAATCGTCAGGCCACATCCGCAGCGACACGCAGCCCCAGTGATTCGTCCGCCCGCCGAGCGCCCGCGAGCGGCAGCTTTTCCGCGTCCTTCGGGTAAGGCCCGTGCGGGAGCTTGCGATACACCGAGCCCACCACCGATCGCCCATATTTCTCCAAATGGTCGAAGTCCACGAAGTAGAAGAGCTTCATCCGCTTGGTGCGCCCGAGGTGGACGTGGTTGATACGCTCCAGGAAATACAGGATGACCTGCTGCATTTTCTCTTCCGAGAATTCTGGCGGTTGGTCGTTCACCGGATCATGTGAACCACGCGGCGCGCGTGCCGCCAAACCTCACCGCGGCAAATGCCATCCATTCCCTCGCACGCAACGTGGCAGACTCCCGCGGCGCCATCGGAAATCGCCAGCGCCCCAATGGAATTCAGCGCCGCCCTTGCCCGGATTTGGGCTCGCCCGAGTGGCGGGTAGTCCGGTAGCGTTCACCGCAATCTGTCGCGCGTTTGGAACCGAAGCCGCGCACGGCGCTCCGCTATGGCCGACAATGAAGATCATTCGCTGATTCCTCTCCCTGACGGTTCGCTTGCGAACACGGCGGCGGGGGCGAAACGGATTTTGGCTGAGATGGTCGGGGAGACGCTGGCGCTGACCCGGCAGGACAACCAGCCAGCGAAAGCCAAACCGATCTCGCGTTTGGAAAACCTGCGCCGAGGAATGCGGAACCCGTCGCCGAAGTTAAAGATGTTGATGGCGGCGTTTCAGGAAAAATCGGTACCAAAGGACGAGTCTGGCGACAAGACGATTGCCGTCGATAACTTGAAAGCCGGCGACGTGGTGGAAGCGGACGGCCAGCCGCTAAAAGTGCTGCATATCGATGAGGACGGCACGGTGACTCTGGAGGACCACACCCGCTACGCTGTGCAGAGCGTCGAGGCCGGACACGTCATTTACGGCGAACTGGAACCGCTCCCCTCGAACCCGAAAATCAGCACGCTTCGGGGGCTGCTTTTGCGCAAGTACGCTGAGGGCAAGCTCACGACCAAGGGCAAGATCGTGCTGGGCAAGCTGAACCGGGCGGCGAAGGTTAGCGAGGGGCCGAAAGACGCGAAGCGGTAAACCCATATCACCCGGCGCTATGGCTGACCTTGATGATCGTTCGTTTATTCCTCTCCCTGACGGTTCGCTTGCGAACACGGCGGCGGGGGCGAAACGGATTTTGGCTGAGATGGTCGGGGGAACGCTCGAAGTGTGGCCAACGCCTGCGGTAGCAGGGATGCAAGTGGACGATGCGCCAGGGGAATCTCCTCGCCCCTGCCTTTGGTCGGAATTGTCTCCCGTGGCACGAATGCAAAAGGAGAATGAGTTGGTGGAATCGCTGAGGCAGTGGCAGGAGACGGACGCGGAATCGTTCCCGCCGAAATTACTGCCGTTTCTGGAGCGCGGCCTGCGGAGGATGTCTGCCGCTGTGAAGCTGACGGAGAAGTTCAGAATCGGCGAATATGAGTTCTGCGAGCCTGACCACCGGCAGATCTTAGTTTGGGCGGAAGCAATGGGTCTGGAGCCGCTGACTGTCGTTGAGCGACTATTTGACGACGGAACCTTTTTCGGCTTGCGCGGCCCATGCTATCGCCCCGATTTGACGTTGACTCGGTTCAAGAATGGAAGGATCGACACGCTCTTTTGGGACCGTCGCCTGTTACCACTGCGAAAGTTTGAATGGGTTGAGGGATTGGAGATCACGTCTATAACCTTCTCATGCGAAGCGCAGCCACGTTGGGAGATTCATGGGCTTTCACTACCGCTTCCTAACCTCCACTCGCTTTCCTGCAAGTGCCTCGGACTAAGCGAACTCGATTTGTCACGAGTCGGGAGTCTCATGGAACTCCATTGCTCCGAAAACAACATCGAAGACCTGGATCTCTCTCGCGTGCAAATGCTGACGTGGCTTTCGTGCAGCCACAACCAACTCACTGAACTCGACCTTTCCGGTGTGCCGATGCTGACGGAGCTTTTTTGCGACAATAACCAACTCACTGAACTCGATATTCGATCTTTATTCAGTCTCGAAACGCTGAGTTACGATGATGACTCTGTCCGCCTAATTCAGCGTCCAGACCAGCACTTCTATTAATCCGGCAACGTGATAGCACCGGTCCTTCCGTGGGAAAGTCCTTTATGGGATGGGCGCTATCACATTGCCGGATTAATAATCTATGAATGAAACGCTATGGATTCTCATCGACACTGAAACGACCGGCTTCGGTTTGCCAATCTACGTCGTTGAAATAGCGGCGCAGAGAATGTGCGGATGGGAGCCGGTGGGCGAGCCATTCCGCAAGCGGCTCAACCAAAACCATGACATTCCGCCGGAGGCATCGCGGGTGCATGGTTACGCGCGCGAAATTCTGGGGCGGGATGGGGAACCGGCAGCAGAGGTTTATGAGGCACGGCGAAAATATGCGGAGGAGCTGCCGCTGGTGAGTTGCAACGTGGCTTATGATTTGGAGGATGTGCTCAAGCCGGAGTGGAGACGGCTGGGTGTGCAAGCTCTCGGCACTGCCGGGCTATGCGCGCAGCGGCTCCTTGATCCCGTGCCTGCAGGGAACTGCAAGCTGCAAACCCTGCGCCAGTATTACCGCCTACCGGAGCGCGGAGCGCGGCGCGGCTGGGGGTGCAGGCTTCCCGCTTCGAGGCGGTCTTGCCATACCAGCGGAAGTCGTAGCGCTCGGTGCCGTCGGTGAAGGTCTCGTCGGCGAGCTTGCGGAGTTCATCCACATTCAGCCGCCCTTCGTTGCTGAAGAGATCGGGGAAGAGCCGCTTCAGCGCGGCCAACCGCTCGGCATGGTGGTCGGGGCTGAGAGGCAGGAGGTCGCTTAGCTTTTCGGCGGGATCGCTCATAGTATCGGCAGGGTGATTTGGCGGCAGGTATGTCCCGGCGGGACAATGGAAATTAGCCGGGGGTGCCAACCCCCGGACCCAGGCAAAACGGAATCCGCCCCGGCAGGTGCGGCGGAATCTGGCCCGCGCGAGGATTTTTCACCGCCCCTGCCGGGGCGGATGCGCATGGGTGATCGTAACCGGGGGTTGGCACCCCCGGCTAATATACTGCGTCCCTCCGGGACGGTCTGAGACGCGAAGGCTATGCCATATTCATCCGCGGGTGCCGCGGCTAATATCCTGCGTCCCTCCGGGACTTCGTGCGCCTCTGGCGATGTGGAAGCCGAGGCCGATAGCCCAGCAGGTGAGCCGGATCAGCTCAGGATTTAAAATCGCGGGAGCAGAAGACGGCTGCGCCGATGATGAGAAACGTGCCGTCGAGGCCAATGAGGTAGGCGTAGTCGCCAACCATTCTTTCCCAGACGATCGGCGTGCGAAAGCAATTGAGCCAGGTGCTCATGTGCGTCGTCATCATCCATGGGTGATAGGTCTCGAAGTAGGGTAGGAAGTGTAAAATCCAATCCACGAAGAAGAGACAGATCGCGGAGATCGTCGCGGCGGCGGGTTTGATGTTCCAGCAGGAGAGATGGAAGGAGAAAGTGGTAATCGTGAGCAGGCTCAGGCTCAGGCACGGAAGCGCCATGAGGTAGCGCTGGAGGCCGTCTTTGAACTCGAAAAGGGCGAGTAGATTTTCCTCGGGCGCGGCGATGAAAAGTCCGCCGGTGCCACGCACGAGCGTGGCGGCTCCGAGCGCGCTGAGGCCGATGAACATCACGAGGACGAACGTGTAGATG
>JANLQB010000108.1:0-2180 GCA_031367565.1 Verrucomicrobiota bacterium | reverse complement strand
GAGGCGGTCGATCTCGGTGCTCCAGTCGGCGGTGTGCGAGGTGACGGTCAGGGCGTCGAGGCGCACGGAGTTGATGCCGGGATTGAGCATCCGGACATGGAGCCGCATGAAGCACTCGCGGCCGGTGCCGAAGAACTGCGGCACGACGGTGACTTCGTACCAGATGCGCGAGGCGGCTTCGAGAGCGCGGCGGCAGTTAATGCGGCCGAAGCCGAACTGCTCGTCGCGACCGGCGGCACCAAAGTCGTCGGCGGTCAGTTTGATGATGTCCTCGACTTCCCAGGAGCGGAGATCGGGATCGACGGAGAGCAACAGCGCCATGAGGCCGGCGACGTGCGGGGTGGCCGAGGAGGTGCCGTTGAAGGTGGGCGTGTAGTTGCCGCTCGCGTAGCCGGCGGCACCCATCATGTCGGTGGCGTAGATGTGGACGCCGGGCGCGACGACATCGACTTCGGGGCCGAAGTTCGAGCCCCACCAGTTCTCGCCGTCGAGGCTGGTCTTGCTCTTGCGCTGATCCCATTCGTTGCTGGCACCCACGGCGAGGAAGCCGCGGATGGTGGGCGAGAGGTTGGCCGGGTAGATCACGCCGCGGACGTCGCCATTGCCGGTGGCTGCGGCGATGGGGCAGCCTTTGCCGGCGCGCCCGTTGGTTTGGGCGAAGAGAAAGGCGTTGGTGACGACGGTGCTCGGCCCGAGGCCGTAGGAGTTGGAGAGCACGTCGGCGCTGCGGTTGACGGCCGTGCGGATGCCGTCGGCCACTTTCGCGTCGGTGGTGTCCCAGAATCCGCCGCCGATGCCCCGTGCGATGCGGATGGGCAGGACGCGGCAATTGGGTGCCACGCCCGCGCCGCCACGGCCATTGTTGGGCCGCATGGCGACGATGCCACCGCAGGCGGTGCCGTGGGCGTCGTTGCCCATGGGCTGCGGCGTATTGTCGCCGGAGTAGGCGTCGTAGCCGGGGGTCTTATAGGCGATGTCTTCGTGGGTGAGGTCGCAACCTTCGTCGATGATCGCCACGGAAATCGCGGGGCTACCCATGCTGATGTCCCAGGCTTCAGGCGCCTTGATTTTGCGCAGGTTCCACTGCGAAGCGAAGGCGGGGTCCGTCACGGTCGCAGCCGGACCCTGGACGGGCGTGGCGGCGGCCGGGAGGTGCTCCGACTCTTCCCGGACGTCGTGCCGAATGGATTCCATCGGCTCCTCCTCCTCCATCACCGCCGAGCCTCCGCGTTCGTACATGGTGCCGGATTGAAAGTGCATGGCCAAGCGCGGCGTGAGATGCACAAAGTTTGGCTGCGCGAACTCGACCTCGTCGCTCTCGTGCAGCATGTTGGCGAGCGCCACAGTGTCGCCGCCGTTGCCGGTGACCGCGAGCAAGGTGCCCGGCTCAGGATAGTCCTCGCGCCGGACTTCGAGGTGAAGTTTTTCCAGGACCGTGCGCCGCGTGGTCTCGGAGGTATCGGACTTGAAGTGCACGAGGATTTCACCCACGGGGATCAGGGCTTCGCGGGTGGACGTGCCGACCGATTCGTAAACCGGGGGGCCCATCTTCACGTCGGGTCGTTTCGCCAGCGCGGCGCGCACCGGGGCGACGGGTGCCTCCGCGCCGCTGTTCGGTGGCGCAGCGGGCACGGCGATGACGGTGAGGTTGTATTGCGGAAGTTCGATCACGCGCGCCGGGCGCTGGGTCGAAGAGAAGGACTCGGCGATGCCGGAAGCCGCACGGGCGGTGGCCGCAGGTTCCTTGGCATCGGAGCGGACGGCGACGAAGTGTTGCGAAGACGCCAGCAGCACTTTTTTACCGTCGGCGTAATAGAAGGTTTGCGCGGCGTCGGATGAGTCGCCGGAGAACTTGGTAGAAGCGGATTTTTTCATAAACGATACCTGTTTGAACTCTCGCACTGCGGAGCGTCCGACCATCGGACACACCCACGTGCATCTCTCTAATTGCCGCGCGGCCCGCCGTTCAGAACCGCGATTTCATTTTTTTTCGATCCTCCAGCGAGCGGCGCAGCAGCCGGAGCACCGCTTGCTTGCGTTTGCTGACCGCGCGCTGGCTCAAGCCGAGGACGGAAGCCACCGAGCTCTCCGTGCTTTCGCGCCAGAAGATCTGCTCGAGCAGCCAGCGCTGGGCGGTGCTCAGCGCGTCCACCGCCTCGTCGAGATCGCGGTGATCGAGC
>JANLQB010000069.1:0-8276 GCA_031367565.1 Verrucomicrobiota bacterium | reverse complement strand
ACGACGACCTGGCCTTTTTCGGCGATGGGGCGTTCCTGGATTTTGTGCATGCCGAGGATGCCGGATTGCGGGGGATTCAGGATCGGGGTGGAAAGGAGGGAGCCGTAGATGCCGCCGTTCGAGATCGTGAAGACGCCGCCGCTGAGGTCTTCGATTTTGATTTTTCCCTCGCGGGCTTTCACGGCGTATTCGACGAGGTCGCGCTCGATTTCGGCAAAGGATTTCTTGTCCGCATCGCGGATGACGGGGACGATGAGGCCGCGCTCGGTGCCGACGGCGACGCCGATGTCGAAGTAATGATTCTGGATGAAGTCGTCGCCTTCCATCCGGCCATTCACGGCGGGCACGGATTTGAGCGCGCTGACGGTCGCCTTGATGAAGAACGACATGAAACCGAGCTTCACGCCGTGCTCCTTGGTGAACGCGTCCTGCATTGCGCTACGCAGTTTCATCACGGCGCTCATGTCGGCTTCGTTGAAAGTCGTGAGGATCGCGGCAGTCTGCTGCGCCATCACGAGTTGCGCGGCGATTTTGCGGCGAAGCGGGGAAAGTTTTTTGCGCGTGGTGCGGCCTTCGGAAACGGCGGGCGTGTTTTCGGAAACGACGGCGAGGGATTCATTCGCCACGGCGACAGCGGCGGAGATGCTCGGCGCGGTTTCCGGGGCTGCCGTCGATTCGGGAGCTTTCACTTCGGCCTTTGGCGCGGATTTTTCCTTCTCCGCTGGCTTTGGTTTTTCCGCGGCCGGAGCCGGAGCGGCTGCCCCGGCGTCTTCGATCGTGGCGACCACTTCGCCGATCTTCACCTCGGAACCCGCCGCCGCTTTGATCCGCAACGTCCCGGCTTTGTCGGCCTGGATTTCCGTCGAAACTTTGTCCGTCTCGAGCGTCAGCAGCACATCACCGACGGCCACGGTGTCGCCGTCGTTTTTATGCCAGGTGGAAAGCAGGCCACTGGTAATGGATTCGCCGACCGCTGGGATTTTGACTTCGAGGCTCATGGAAAAAGTAGGTGCGCAGATAATGCTTGGAAACGAATCGAATCATCCCTGGTCATTGCGCGGAGGCGATTCCGCGGGCGGCGTTACTTTTTGTAAGCCACGATGCTCACGATCTCCGTGAGCTTTTCGCCGTTCTCGGTGGGCATTTGCAGTTGCTCGCCGACCTTGTGGCCGATCAGCGCCTGGGACACGGCGGCGAGGTAACTCAGGACGCCTTTTTCCGGGTCGCTGTCCCATGCGCCGAGAATCGTGTAAATGGCCTGCCGTCCATCGACGACTTCCTTCACGGTGACGATCGTCCCGATGGAAACCAGCGCGATATCGGCGACGGCGAAATCGGTGCCGCGAGCGCGGGCGAGCTCGCCCTGGGTCTCGGCTTGGCGGCGCATGAGGACGCGCTGCATTTCCTTCGCGGCCTTGTATTCAAAGTTTTCCCGCAAGTCGCCGTGGCTGCGGGCGACGGCGATTTCCTTCGTGTTCTCAGGGATCTTTTTCGTCACGAGGTCTTCGTATTCGAGCTTGCGCCGTTCGAGACTTTCCCAGGAAACGACCAGCGCTTCCTGCTGCTCGGCGCTGTCGCCGGAGACCATGGCTTGCAGCTCGGGACAAATTTTGATGATGCGGCCGAGGAGCGAGCGTTTGTTGAGTTCGTCGAAGACCGGCGTGAGCAGCAGCTTGCGCATCGTCTCGCGCAGTTCTTCAAGCGAAGCGCCATCGAGGAGGTCGGTGAAAAGCTCTTTATCGTTGAGCAGCAGGTCGTGGAGTTTTTTGTCGCGGCTCTCGCTCATCATCTCGCGCTCGAGCGCGGCGATGATCGCGTGGAGCACCTTCACATTCGCGAGCGGGGCGAATTCACCGCCGCGATCTTTGCAAAGCCACACGAGCGTCTCCGGCGTCGTCGAATGCTCGCTGATGGAGCGCTCCAGCGCGGTGCGGAGTTCGACGTTGGCGCCTTTTTCTTGCAGCAATCGCGCGGCATCCGTGGCCACTCGAGTATTGCCTTGGAAAACGAGCGTGATGGCTTTCGCGATCCACTGCTCGCCAAATGCGTCGGGCATTTCTTGCAATGCGCGCTTCATTTTCGCGGCGGGCACTTCCGCGAGCAGTTCAGCGAGACGACGCTCATCTTGCATCAGCAGGCCACCGACCGTCGGCGCGTTCATGCCGATTTTCAGGCCGGGAACTTTCTCGACCAGTTCGTCGCGGGAGAGCATGAGGCTCATCGCTTCCGCAGTGTGCAGGCGGACGCTTTTTTTCGCGGCGTCATCCATCGCGGTAATGACAGGCTGGAGTTGTCCGAGAGGATTCGTGAACTCGGCGACGTTCTTCACGATGAGGTCGAGCGCGGTGACTTGATGCTTGAGCTGACGGGCGCTGTTCAGTGCGGCGATGTATTCGTCGGCGTGGGAAACGGGGCCTTCGCGCAGTTCAAAAGGCAGCCCCTTTTTCGTAGGAATGGCGAAATGCCCGTCGCTCTTTAGCGCCTTCTTCGATGCCTCGATCCACTTCTTACACTCTGCTTCCGAGAAGACTTCCGGCACGAGCGTGCTGGCGATTTGATCGTGCGTGGCCTTGCCGCCGAAGCCATTCAGGATCGTGCGCATGAGCCCGGCGGGATCGTGCTTCGCCTTCGCTTTTACACCGGAGAGATCGGCAGTTTTTTGCGCGAGGATGTGGTCGTTCGGGATGATCGCGAGCGACTCGGCAGCATACTGGAGCTGCATCGTGTGACCCTTCTTCGCCTTAAAATTGATGGTGACTTGATTGAGCAGGAAATCGAACCCGTCGATCTGCCCGAAGCCCCAGCTCTTGTGCATTACAAAAGCGCCGGGTCCGAGGTTTTCAAGTGCTCCGCCTGCCGCGACGGTGAGAGTTCCGGATTCGACTGCCTTTTTAATGTCTGAAATCATGAGGGCGACCATCGTAGAGGCGCTTGGGAGGGTGAGCAAGGGAAAGAGTCGGATAACCGCAGGGCGACTGCGGCGCGGAGATTTTTTCCATCGTGTTTCCTCATACGAGGACGTTCGACGGCGTGGAAAGTTCCGCGCTCTTGCCGTTGAAAATGCGCACGTTTTGAAAAAGCACGGTCGCTGGCGGCAGCGGAGCTTGCGCGACGGCCGCCGCACAAAGCGTGAGTCGGAGTGGGTTCGTAGAGACTTTGTAAAATGATCCGGCGCGACTACCCACCCACGCTCCAACCGCCGTCGATCGCGAGCACCTGGCCGGTGGCGAAGCGCGAGCCTTCGCTCATGAAATAGATGGCGGCAGCGTCGAGGTCGGCGGGCTGGCCGATGCGGCCTCCGTCGAGCGGCTGTTTCGTTTTGATGAAAGCCATGATCGCCTCATCACCTGCCGCGCGCTGGGCCATCGGCGTCTCGACGAGCGCGGGGGCGAGGACGTTGACGCGGATATTTTGCGGCGCGTAGTAGGCGGCGATGGATTTGCTGAAGCCGATCGCGGCGGCTTTCGCGGCAGCGTAGGCGTGCGTGGCGAAATGTTTTGGCGACGGACGGAAGCCGAGGACGCTGCTCATGTTGAGAATACTGCCGCCGGATTGCTGCGCGAGGAGTTGCCGCACGGCAGCGCGGTTCGAGAGCATGAGCGAGGTGAGATTCAGATCGAAAGTTGCGCGCCAGCCTTCGTCGGTCAGCTCGTGCAAAGGTCCATCGCCCGCGCGGCGCCCGCTGCCACCCGCGACGTGATACAAGCCGTGGAATCCGCCGAACGCGCGCACCGCTTCGTCGATCGCGCGCGGCGCGGTTTCCGGGTCGCAAGCGTCCCCAGTGATCGCGACCGCCGCTTCACCCAGCGCCGCCTGCGCCGACTCGCAGCTACCCGCGTTTCTTCCGACCACGATCACCCGCGCACCCGCTTCCACAAAGGCTCGCGCGGCGGAGAGCCCGAGCCCGGTCGTGCCACCGATGACGACCAGCGATTTACCAGAGAGCGCCGCCATTTTACTATTCCCCGCCGATCGTCACGCTCTTGTTTTTCTGCAAACGAAACGCTTCCTCCGCCGCTTCGTAGAGCTTGTTGAGGTCCGCCTTTTCCACCATGCGATACTCGACGGTCCGCGCGTGCGTCGTCGTGGGATAATTCTTCACGACTTTCTTCCAAGCGTCCTGCCCGGTCTTCTCGGCGGCTTGTTTCAAAAGCTCCTGCGCCTTGTCGATCGTCGCCGCACCGATGCCGCCGGGCGCGTTTGGCGTCACGGGTTCGAGGAAATAGAAACGTGCCAGCAGCGAGCCAGTCGTGTCGATGTTCACCTCGGTGACGCGCGCGATGCCATCGACGACATACTCGTGGCTCGTGACGGCGACGATCGAACGCACGGCAACTTCGTAAGTGCCCCCCGGCAACTTGGCGCGGAAGAGGACGATGTTCGCCGCGCTGCCATTCGTCGTAGGCGGCTCGGTCGGAGTCTGCGCGAGGAGCGGGAGCGGAAGGAGGGCGAGGACGAGGAGGAGCGACTTCATGGGCGGGAGGATGCAGGGCGGACGGGGAATTTCCAATATCGAACATCGAACGCAGAGATTTGCTGCCTTTGTCGATTTTCTCGACACGCGGAGGAGCCGCCGGTGAAGTCCCGCGCATGAATGGAATCGCCATCGATGCACTCGTTATCTTCGCCTACTTTGCCATCATCATCGGCATCGGGCTGAGCCAGCGGAGTAAGAGCGGGAGCGTGGAAGGATTCACGCTGGGTGACCGGCAAATTGCGTGGTGGGCGGTGCTGGCTTCGATCCTCGCGGCGGAGATTAGCGCGGGGACATTTTTCGGGGCACCGGGGGAAGGTTATGCCCTGCGGAACTATACGTACATCCAGCTCATCGTCGGCTACCTGCTGGCACGCGTGATCGTGAGCGCGGTGTTCATCCCGGCTTACTACCGGCACAATGTCGTGAGCATTTACGAATTCCTCGGCACGCGTTTCGGACCGCGCACTCGGCGGCTCACGTCCGGCGTTTTCCTCGTGACGCGCGTGCTCGCGAGCGGGACTCGGCTGTGGGTGCCGAGCATGTTGCTCGTGCTCGTGTGGCATCTGCGGTATCCGGGCGAAGTGCTCACGCCGTCGAGCGAGTTTTGGCTCACGGGCGGCGCGCTGGTTTTCGTGACGTGTGCCACGGCGCTCTACACTTCGATCGGCGGCATCCGCGCGGTCATCTGGACGGATGTCATCCAGATCATCGTGCTCATCTGCGCGCTCGGCTTTTCGCTCACGCATCTGCTCGGCCACATCCCCGGCGGCTGGGCGGGCGCGGCCAAGCTGCTGACCGGACCGAAGGATTTGCTCGTCTGGGATTCCGGCATCACGGCCGGGCTCGGTTTTTGGGGAAACGTGAAGAGCATTCTTGAGCAGGAATACACCGTGTGGGCCGCGTTTCTCGGCTCCACTTTCGTCACGCTCGCCACGCACGGCACGGATCAGGACATGGTGCAGCGGATGCTCACGGCGAAAAACAAAAAGCAGAGCGCGGTGGCCACCATCCTTTCCGGCCTCGCCGACATACCGATCACCCTCGCCGTGCTCACCATCGGCATTTTGCTCTGGGTCTATTACCAGCAATCGCCCGATGCCACGCTCCCCGTCGGCGCGACCGGCGTCGTCTCCGCAAACAAAGTCTTCCCGCATTTCATCCTCACCGTCATGCCGCCCGGCATCCGCGGCCTCGTGCTCGCCGGCGTGCTCGCCACCACGATGGGCTCGCTGAGCACCGCGCTCAATGCCCTCGCGACGAGTTACGTGCGCGACTTCCATTTCCGCTGGTTCGGCGAACCCTCGACCGAAAAGGGAAAAGTGCGCGTGCTCACCTTCGGCACCGTGCTCTTCGCCGCGCTGCTCATCGGCGTCGCGCTCGCCACCGCGTGGGTCACTTCGCACAATCCCGCGCTGCGCATCCTGCCCATCATCCTCGGCATCTTCGGCTACACTTACGGCTCGCTGCTCGGCGTTTTTATGGTCGGCCTTTTCACCCGCTCGCGCGGAAACGACACAGGCAATGGCCTCGCGATGCTGGCTGGTTTCATCGCCGTCGCCTACCTCAGCGGACTCGATATCGACGTGCTGAAACTCTTCAATTCCGCCAGCACATGGAAGCACGCCGACTGGGTGCCGATCATCGAATTTCCATGGCGCATCGCCTTCGGAACCGTCGTCACTTTCGCCGTCGCGATGTGCTTTCGCACGAGCCCTGCCCAGGTCGAGCACATGCGCGCGGACCTCGCCGGGCGTGAGTAGTTTTTTGCGCGGGCATCCGAAATCGGGCGCCCCAGCGTCAACGAAAAGTTTGCCCCAAAACGAAAATATACTTTGGCCTTTTTCGCGTTTTTTCTTGAGCATCTTTACCCGCAAAAATAGCCTGACGCCACACGGCGGGGCAAGGAGCCCTCATTGTGAATAACTTGTGAACAACGACCGAAAACTAGAAACGACTCCACTTTCATCCTGTGAAAACACAGGGCGGACGGGTCTGCACACCCTCGATCGCGGTAGAATCAGTGTTCCACGCCTTGCGCATCTGCAATCCAAACAAATCCAATGCTTTAAGATCGCACAAAATTCCAGAATTTCCTGCGCCGCCGGCCTCCTCTCTCTGAACTAAGAAGGTTTCGCACGCAACCGCCCTCCGTTTTTCTCCCCAAAAACCAACCGAAATTCACTGTGGATAATTTAGCACTACCGACCGACTTGCAGGGCGTCTGGACCCAGATTGCTGATAATATAAAGAGCGGCGTCAGCGAGGACACTTTCACCCGCTGGTTTCAGGATACCGAGATCCTTTCGCTCACGGAAAAAGAGCTTATTCTTTGCGTCCCGAACCACATCCACCAGTTGTGGATCGAGACGAACTACATGGCGCTGCTGCGCTCCGCGATCGTCCTCGCCGTCGGCTCGGAGCGCGCGGTGCGTTTCGTCTGCTCCAGCCAGTCCGCCGCTCCGCTGCCTCCCGAAGATTTCAGCGCCTTAAAGGAGGAAAAAATCCGCACCGAGAAGTCGCGGACACCCGTCGCCGCCATCGGCATGAATCCGCGCAATACCTTCGGCTCCTTCGTCGTCGGAAAAAACAGCGACTACGCCCACGCTGCCTGCCTCGCCGTCGGCAACGCGCCCGGGCGCACTTACAATCCCCTCTTCATCTATGGCACCGTCGGCCTCGGGAAAACGCACCTGCTGCACGCCATCGGTCAGCACATCGCCGGGTCGAAGAAAAACTCCAAAGTCGTCTATCTCTCCAGCGAGCAATTCACCAACGAGTTCATCGACGCGATCCAGAACTCGACGCTCGTGAAATTCCGCAAACGCTACCGCATGGCGGACGTGCTGCTCATCGACGACATCCAGTTCCTCGCCGGCAAGGAACGTTCGCAGGAGGAATTTTTCCACACCTTCAACACCCTCTTCGACGGCCACAAACAAATCGTCCTCTCCTCCGATCGCCCGCCCGCCGAAATCGGCGACCTCTCCACGCGCCTCGTGTCGCGCTTCGAGTGGGGGCTCACCGCCGAGCTCCAGCCGCCCGATGTCGAAACGCGCACCGCCATTCTCCGTAAAAAGGCCGCGGAGACGCAGGTGAACATCGACTCACACGTCCTCACCTTTCTCGCCGAGCGCATCCGCTCAAACGTGCGCCGCCTCGAAGGCGCGCTCGTCCGCGTGGCGTCCTACGTTTCGCTGAATCGCGAGATGCCCACCGACGAAAAAATCGAGCACCTGCTCAAGGACATCCTGCAAGAGGAAGCGCGCCGCGCCATCAGCGTGGAGCAAATCCAGAAGCGCGTCGCCGAGCACTTCGACGTGCGCATCGCCGACATGACGAGCAAACGCCGCCCCGCAAACATCGCCTTCCCGCGCCAGATCGCCATGTATCTCGCCCGCGAATTGACAAAGGGTTCGCTCAGCGAAATCGGCGACCAGTTCGGCGGCCGCGATCACGGCACCGTCCTGCATGCCCATCGCCTCGTAAAAAATCGCATCCGCGACGACGAAAAAGTGCGCCAGACCGTGAGCTACCTCGACAGCCAGCTCAATCGCTGACCTGCCGACGCTGACGATTCTCACGTCCGGATGCTGAAATGGGCGCGGCGCTCGTCCTTCGTGCCCGCGACGCGGTCGTTTTCAAAGCGCGGGGCGGGCTGGCCGAAGGCTTGGAAAGAGATCGTCGCCAGTTTCACCGATGCGCCGTAATCCCCGAATCGCGCGATTTTCCACGCGACATCCGCACTCACGATGACCGCCGATGGCGCTGCGGCGCATTTCCATTCGGGAAAATGATTGCG
>JANLQB010000847.1:0-1993 GCA_031367565.1 Verrucomicrobiota bacterium | reverse complement strand
GCAAGGGCCGTTTTTCTGGGACTTGGAGACACTACCCCAACCCCCGTTGTTTTTTGGTACCGGGGATAGCACCTCTTTGGGTTCAGGCGGAGCTGAGGCGGGCAAACGCGATGACCGCGCGCAGCCCGTCATGCGTCACAGTGGGAAAATCCGCGAGCACCTCGGCCTCGGTCGCGCCTTCCGCCAAGCTGGCGAGCAGCGTCCGCACCGGCACGCGCGTTCCTTTGACGACCAGCGCGCCGCCGCACAAATCCGTGCGCCGTTCAAAGTAGCCGGTGTAGTTGAACTTCATGGCTGGAGAATATCAGGCAACTTTGCGCCGGGCAACGCCGGCTTCTCGCTCGGCGGCCCAACGCCACCTCCCTCGGCACCCGCGAGACCTTCGCCGACATCGCCGCCACCCTCGCCAAATACTTCGCGCTCCCCGAGCCGTGGAAGGTCGGGGAACCGTTCATCTAAATCCGGGCCGGTGTTTCGGGACTGAGCAGCAGCAAATCGAGCCCCATTGGCGCGAACTTTTTGAACCCGCGATCGAACGTGACGTAACGCATTCCGCTCTCAATGGCGAAGGCGGCGAGATACGCATCCATCCACCGCAGCGGCGCGGCTATCGTCGCGGTGGCAAACGCGAACCAGCGCATTTCGAGCGAGAGCGGTTCTTCGAGGCACGCGGCGATGCGCCCGTCGTTCCGCAGCGTCCGCAGGGTCTCCAGCGCTTGCTCGTTGGACAGCGTATGCGGTTTCATAAAGGCATCCGTCGTCACCAGTCGCAGAAAGTAGTTCTGCGTCATCCGGCAAAACTCCGCCGTGTCGCCGTCGCTCAGGCCGTCGAGCCACGCACGCGCCACCGGGTGGTGCTGATGACCCGATACCGCTAGCGCGACAAAGACGTTACTGTCACAGAGATGCCGCATGACGTGCCGCGTCCTCCATTGAGTCGAGCCGGGATGCCGCGTCGTCTGGGAAATTCAGCGTGCCCGGCACGCCGCATTCAATGATCGGCAGACGCACGCGAAGACGCGGTTCACGCGCACGGGCGGGAGCGGTGGCGACGACACGCCGCAGACCTTCGGCCACCATGTCACTCAAGGCCCGACCTTCGCGTGTGGCGAAGTTCGTCGCGTCGGCGAGCAGATCATCGGGAATTTCCAGCGTCGTCTTCAAGCGCGCAGCATTCCAGAAAGGAATGGCGTGGTCAAATCGCGTCTCCCCGTGCGCGGCATCGGAAAAATCAGCGACATCTTCGCCGCCAGCGGTCTCACCGAGAGAGTGAGATTCTCGATCTGACCTCGTTCACCGCAGACTATCGGCACAACTGGCGCAGAATGATTTCGAGCGAGTCGTAGTTTGAAACGACGGTTTGAATCATCACCCGCTGGCTTTCGACGGTGTAGATCAGTGAATACGGAAATCGACTGAGTTTCATGCGACGGTATGGCACCCCAACCAACCGCCCGAGTCGCGGCATTCGCGAGAGCAGAGTCAGTGTCTTTTCGACCTCGCGCGAGAAATCTTCGCCACGACCCGCCACCCGCGATTCGCAGTCCGCGTAAATGCGCAACACGTCGCTTTCCGCCCGCACCAGCAGCGTTATTTCCGCCATTCGCCTGCGGCAATCCTCGCCTTCACCTGCTCCCAACTCCGGCCCGCGCTCGGATCGCGGCGATATTCTTCCATCCGGCGGTCCAGTTCGGCGACGATCTCCGGTGAAAGTTCATCCCAGGCGTCATCATGCGCGAGCAGGTCCCCGAGTTCGCCGAAAAGCTCGGCCTGCTCGGCCTTGGTGAGCTTCATAATTTCCGGGATGCGTTCGAGAATCATAGCGAAAAAGGTAACAGTCACTTGTCGGCGCGGCAATATGCACTTCGCCAACCTCGTCGATTTCGACATGCTCTTCGGCCACCGCCGCGACCCCGCCGGCTACGCCACCGCCCTCGCCGAATTCGACGCCTGGCTCCCCTCCTTCTTAAAAAAGGTCACGCCCGACGACCTC
>JANLQB010000043.1:0-5461 GCA_031367565.1 Verrucomicrobiota bacterium | reverse complement strand
TTTGGATTCCCACTGCTTTTTCCCCACACCCGTGATCGCTGAAAACGGCACCCGCGTGCCCGCCGCCGTGTAAACCGCCTCTTCATCCGTCCGCACCGTGCGCTTGATCTGCGTCGCCCAATAAACCAGCACGATACCGCCAAGCACGACGAGCAGCGTCCCACACACAAACTGCCCGACGATGTCGCCATGTTTATAAAACTTATGTGGCTGTTCCTCCACCCAACCTTTGCTCTCCGCATAGTCGGACCACTCGCCCAGCTTGTCCTCTTTCTTAAATTCTTCGTAAGCCTCCCAGCGCACATTGCTCTTCGGCCACGTCACCAAGCCGTCGAAAAAGAAGTAGGCGCCGAACGCGATGACAAAGATGCCGACGAGCAGCTTCTGGCGTTTCCAAGTAGTTGAGATGCGAGCTTCGGCGGGCATGGGGCCGGGAGTCTCAAACGGGGTGCGGCGGCTGGCTAGTGAAAAGTTTCGCGTTCGCGAATGCGCACGATCGCCCACTGCGCGTGCTCGGCGATGAGTGGTTCGGGGTCGAGTGCGGCCTTTTCTAAAGCGGGCAAATCGTCGGGCGTACCGACGTTTCCCAGTGCCACGCAGACATTGCGGAGAAAGCCGCGGCGCTTGATCCGCTTGATCGGCGATTTGCGAAAGAGCGCGCGGAAACTGTCATCGTCGAGTGCTAGAAAATCGCGGAGCGACATCTCATTGACGAACGGACGCGCGGCGAACGCTGTCTCGCGCGACGCCGATGCGAACCGATTCCATGGGCACGCATCGAGGCAGTCGTCGCAGCCGTAAATGCGGTCGCCGATGAGCGGGCGGAACTCCTCTGGGATGCTGCCTTTCAGCTCGATCGTGAGATACGAAATGCATCGCCGCGCATCCAGCCGGTGCGGTGCCGTGATCGCCTGCGTCGGGCACGCGACCATGCAACGCGTGCAGCTCCCGCAGCGATCCGGCAGCGGCTCGTCGGGATCGAGTTCGAGCGTCGTAAAAAGCTCCGCGAGAAAAAACCACGTCCCGAGTTTCGGATGGATGAGCATCGTCGATTTCCCATGCCAGCCCACGCCCGCGAGCGCCGCAAAATCCCGCTCCAGCACTGGCCCCGTATCCACATAGTGCCGCTGCCGTCCCCCGCGCGCCGCCATCCAGTCATCCATCACGCGCAACTTTTTCTCGATCACCTCATGGTAATCATCACCCCAAGCGTAGCGCGCAATCCGACCGGTGGCAGCGTCGAAGGAACCCGATTCCGAGCCTTCGACGCTCGGCCCTCGACCTTCGACCTTATAGTTCATCGCCAGCACGACCACCGACCGGACCCCCGGCAACACCAACTCCGGCTCCGTCCGCCGATCCGCATTTCGCGCCAGCCACTCCATCGTCCCCGCGCGCCCCTCACTCAGCCACTCGCGAAATTCCCCCACATGCGGCGGCACGGTCGCACGCGCCACCCGGCACAGATCAAAGCCAAGCTCCTCCGCCAACGCGACAATCTCCGCCTTCACGATTTCGCGTCCCAAGCGAACGTCCGCCGCGCCGCCGCCATCACCGCCTCCGCCGCCGCATCGTGCGAAAAAGTCGTCGTATCGAGACTGAAATCCGCCGCGCCTTCGTAAAGCGGACGCCGCACCGCCAGCAGTTGCGAGATCGTCGCGCGCGGATTTCCCGTCTGGAGCAGCGGCCGTTTATCGTTCCGCGACACGCGCTCAAAAATCACCTCCTCGCTCGCCGTCAGCCACACCACAAAGCCCAGCGACTTCAGGATGGCATGGTTCCGCTCCTTCACCACCGCCCCACCGCCCGTCGAAATCACGCACTGCCGCGCATTTCCCAGCGACTCCAGCACCGCCGTTTCCAAATCGCGAAAATGCTCCTCACCCTGCTGCGCAAAAATATCCGAGATCGGCATCCCCGCGCGATCGACGATGAGCTGATCCGTATCCACAAACCGAAACCGCAGCCGTTTCGCCACGAGCCTCCCGACCGCGGATTTGCCGCTGCCCATGAAGCCGGTGAGGACGATGTTTTCGCGAGGAAGCACGGGGAAAAGCTGAAAGCTGAAAGCTGAAAGTTGGGAGTTGAAAGCTGAAAGTTGAAACCCGCTGCGGAGCAGCCAATCCAGCGGGAACGCGGCGGACTCTCAACCCTCAACTTTCAACTCTCAACTTCCCATTCCCCCGGCCTGTGCTCCATTCTGCGCCCTTCATGCAAAACGCCGCGCCGCTAGTCGCAGTCATCATGGGCAGCAAGTCCGATTGGGAAACCATGCGCGCCGCCGTGGAGACGCTGGAAGAATTCGCCATCCCGAATGAAGCGCGAGTCGTCTCCGCGCACCGCACGCCAGAGCTCATGGCCGACTTCGCCCGCGAAGCCGCCGGGCGCGGCATCCAGGTCATCATCGCCGGGGCCGGTGGCGCCGCGCATCTGCCCGGAATGGTCGCCGCCCACACCCGCCTGCCCGTGCTCGGCGTCCCAGTCGAAAGCCGCGTCCTGCGCGGAGTGGACTCGCTCCTTTCCATCGTGCAAATGCCCGCCGGAATCCCCGTCGGCACGCTCGCCATCGGCGCGGCTGGCGCAAAAAACGCCGCACTCCTCGCCGCCGGAATTCTCGCGCTTCACGACGAAAAAATCCGCGCCGCGCTCGATGCCTTCCGCGAAAAACAGACGAGCGAAGTCCTCGCCGCGGAACTGAAATGAGCAGCGATCCGCGGGTCTTCCTGCCCGGCAGCACCGTCGGCGTCATGGGCGGCGGGCAGCTCGGCCGCATGTTCGCCATCGCCGCGCGGCGCATGGGCTACCGCGTCCACACTTTCTCGCCGGATGAAGACACGCCGACCGGCCAGCTCGCCGATCTCGAAATCGCCGCGCGCTACGACGACGAGACCGCCGTAGAAAACTTTGCGCGCGGCGTCGATGTCCTCACGTTCGAGTTTGAAAACATCCCCGCGCAGACAATCGAATGGTGCGCCCGCCATTGCGCGGTCCGGCCTTCCGGCGAAGTCCTGCACCTCACGCAGCATCGGTTGCGCGAAAAGGAATTCCTCGATCGCCATCTGCTGCCGCTCCCCGGTTTCAAAGCCGTCGCCAGCGCCGGAGAACTCGCCGCCGCCGTCGCGGAAATCGGCACGCCATCCGTGCTGAAAACCGCTTCCTTCGGCTACGATGGCAAAGGACAGCGCCTCATCCGCCCCGGCGACAATCTGCAAACGGCGTGGGCACCCTTCACCGGCCAGCTCGCCGTCCTCGAAGCCTTCGTCGATTTCGAGCTGGAGCTTTCCGTCATCGTCGCGCGCGGCCTCGACGGCGCGATGCAGACTTTCCCCGTCGGCAGAAACGATCACGCCAACCACATCCTCGACGTAACCGTCGTCCCCTTCGGCGACCCGAAAATCGAGTCCGCCGCCCGCGAACTTGCCTGCGCCGTCGCCGAAAAAATCAATATCGTCGGCCTGCTCGCCGTCGAAATGTTCCTGCGTCGCGACGGCTCCCTCCTCATCAACGAACTCGCCCCGCGCCCGCACAATTCCGGCCACTGGACCTACGACGCCTGCATCACCAGCCAGTTCGAGCAACAGCTCCGCGCCGTCTGCGGCCTGCCCCTCGGCGGGACCGACATCCTGCGCCCCGCCGCGATGGCAAATCTGCTCGGCGACCTCTGGGAAAATGGCGAACCCGATTGGGCCGCCGCCCTCGCGATGCCGGATGTGAAACTGCATCTCTACGGAAAAGCGGGAGCGCGTCCCGGTCGGAAAATGGGGCATCTCGTCGCCTTCGGAAACGATGCCGCGGACGCGAAAGCGAAAGCGATCGAAGCGCGAAGCCGGTTGACCCGATGAATCCAGAAAACGCGAGTCATGGACCTCCGGGAAGCGCGCCCGCATCTCCAGAAATGAAGACCGATCTCCTGCCAACGAGTTCCCCCGCCGAATTCGCGCACGCCGTCGAACGCGCGGTTGATTTTCTGAACGCGGGCGAACCCGTCGCCCTTCCCACCGAAACCGTGTACGGCCTCGCCGCCGACGCCACGCGCGCGGATGCCGCCGTGAAAATCTTCGAAGCGAAAGACCGCCCATTCTTCGACCCGCTCATCGTCCACCTGCCCGATCTTGATTGGCTCGACCGCATCACCCGCACCGACTCCCCGATCGTCGCCAAGCTCATCGAAAAATTCTGGCCCGGCCCGCTCACGCTCGTCCTGCCGCGACGCGACCTCGTCCCCGACCTCGTCACCTCCGGCCTCGATACCGTCGCCGTGCGCATGAGCGCGCATCCCGTTTTTCGCGCCGTCTGCCAGCGGCTCGGACGCCCGCTCGCCGCTCCGAGCGCAAATCGCTTTGGACGCATCAGCCCAACGACCGCGGCGCATGTCCTCAGCGAATTGGATGGGCGCATTCCGCTCATCATCGACGGCGGCCCGACCGAACACGGGATCGAATCGACGATCATCGCCGTCGAGGAAAACCGCATCCGCATCCTGCGTGCGGGACCACTCACGGCGGAGATTTTGTCGGAATTCGGAGAGGTCGAAACGGCGGTCATCGGAGAGAGCCCGAACGCACCGGGCCAGTTAAAAAGTCACTACGCGCCGCGCACTCCGCTGCGTTTGGCTGAACGTCGAACGTCGAACAGCGAACAGCGAACAGCGAAGTGCGGATTGCTGGCGTTCACGAGTTCGCCAGACGATGCAGGTTTCGCCACCGTCGAAATCCTCTCTCCCACCGGCGACCTCCGCGAAGCCGCCGCCACCCTCTTCGCCAAACTCCGCCGCCTCGACGAAGCCGGACTCGATCTCATCCTCGCCGAACCCGTCCCCGAGCACGGCCTCGGCATCGCCATCATGGACCGCCTCCGCAAAGCCGCCGCGCGCGACTAGGACGACGAACCTTTTTTTCAAACGCAGAGCACGCCGAGTATTTCCCCCATCCATCCGCCTCTGCGTCCTCTGCGCCTCTGCGTTAAAAACTAAAATGTCCACCACCCCGCCCGACGCCAACAAACTCAACACCAAAGCCGCCGGCCTCGTCGGCCTCGCGGTCATGTGCTCTCGCGTCCTCGGGCTCGCGCGGGAAGTCGTCTTCGGCATCCTCTTCGGCGCGGGCAAGTCGATGGATGCTTTCACGATGGCTTTCAAGACGCCGAATCTCCTGCGCGATCTCTTCGCCGAGGGCGCCCTCTCGACCGCATTCATCACCACGTTTTCCAAAAAGATCGCGACCGAAGGCGAGCCCGCCGCGTGGCGGCTCGCGAACAAAATCGGCACGCTGCTCCTCGTCACGATGATCGTCATCGCCATCGGCGGCGTGCTGCTCGCGCCGTATCTGCTTTCGATCACCGTCACTGGCTTCAAGACGGACCCCGCGAAGTTCGATCTCACCGTCCTGCTCGCGCAGATCATGTTCCCCTTCATCATCCTCGTGTCGCTCGGCGCCCAGGTCATGGGCATCCTGAATTCGCG
>JANLQB010000036.1:0-3957 GCA_031367565.1 Verrucomicrobiota bacterium | reverse complement strand
CAGGCGGTGAGTGACGGGATGATGTCGCGGAGTTCCCGGCAGCGACTCTGGAGCTCTCGCCGCGGCAAATAGGTGGTGCGCACGGCCCACCAAATCCGCGCGAGGCCGGGCGGCGGAATGAGTCGCTTTTGCAGGAGCGTTTGGATTTCTGCGCGTCCGTAGCCTTTCAAAAATGCACTTGCGAACGGGAGCCATCGGTCGGCGGCGACGCGGCCCATGAGATCTTGGAGGAAAACGAGGAGGTCGTCCGCGTGGCGTTCGTCGGCGGAGAGGGCGACGCGATGAATGACTTCAAAGTCGATGAGTCGCGCGCGGGCTTCATCGGGATTGAAGATGAAATTTCCCGAATGCGGATCGCCGTGCGACCACGCCGCAGCGAAGGCGTCGCAGCGCCACTCGTGGGCGCGGCGCAATTCCCGACCGGCAGCGGCGAGCATTTCGGGCGTGAGGGTGCCGGCGGCGAGGTGTTGGGAGAGGCTGCATCCGGGGAGTTCGTCCGCGCCGACGGCCCGGTCGCCGCACGCAAAGGCGCGATAGTTTTCGCCGTGGAGGTGGTGGAAGCAGTCAATCTCCCACCGCTGCCAGGCCGGGACATCGGTCAAAGCCTGGACGGGATTTCCGACGATGGCAAAAAAGCGATTCGCGGACGCCATGACGAGCCCGGCACTGGCACGGCGGCGCTTTACCCAAATCGCCCGCCCGTCGCGCATCTCCCGCGTCAGGGTGTTGATTTTGATCCGGTCCACGATCGAACCGATAACTGAGAGCAAACGACTCATTCCCGGTCACTTTAGCCAACGGCGATGGCGGCGAAAAGAAGTGAAGTCCGTTCCAGGCGGCGCGTTCACAAGAAATGCCACAAATACGCGATCGATTATTGCCATCACGCCGCGCCCGGTTAGCGTTCGCCGAATTTCACCATGCGCCGCCGTCTTCTCCCCCTGCTTCTTTCGACAGCAAGCCTCGGAGTGGCGCTGTCGGCTGCGCGTGGCGCGGGAAATTTGGATTCGCAGCCATCGCGTCAGGCCGACGAGGAGACGCGCGCGCTCCGTCAGTCGCTTTTCAAAAAGCCGCTCGTGCCTTTTTTTGAATCGGTCCCGAAGACGCCAGCCCGCCCTGCTGAGCGGATCGTTGCACGCCCGGCGGAGCGCGCCCCGAGCGCGCCGCCCGTTTCCCGCCCGATCGTCATCACGCCGCCGCCAGCCCCGCGCGAGATTTCCATCGCGGAACGCGAACTCGCTCTTCAGCCCGCCGCTTACACGCCCTACGATCGCTACAGCGGCACGGTTCGCACGGTGATCGATCGCCTCGACCGCCGGGCTGCGACCATGCCGCGCGCGAAGGCTTTGATGGGTCAAGCCCACGATTTTCGCTATCGCACTTCGCACCCGTATTTCGCCACTTTGCCGGAGACGACGGCGACGACCCGATCGGGCGATTGCAAAGCGAAAGCGCTCTGGCTTTACGATCAACTCGGCGACTCCTCGGCGCTCTACGTGATCGGGAAAACTTTCAAGGGCGCGAAGTCGAATCACGCTTGGGTGTACTGGCGCTGCGATGCGCGCTGGTGGATCCTTGATCCGACCAATCGCTCGACTCCCGTGCTCGCCGACGGTCTGCCGGACGATCGTTACGTCCCGTATTATTCCTTTGGAAAACAGGGCGTGTTTCGCCACCGCGTGACTTATATTTCCTTGCCCAATCTGCCGCCAATCGCACCCGCCGTGGCTGCGCCGGGTGAAAAGTCCAGCGTCGCCCGGCAGTAGGCAAAATCAGGTGGTCGCGACGGTTTGCGCGTTCCTCTTCACCTCGGCACGGAGACCAGCCTTGGTGCCTTTCCAGTTGCTCCACCAGAGGACGACCGGAGCAGCGATGAAGATCGACGAGTAAGTCCCGACGAGCACGCCGACGAGGATCGCGAACGCAAAGTCATTCAGCACCGGTCCACCGAAGATGTAGAGGCCGATCGTGGTGAGAAGCGTGACGCCGCCGGTCAGGATCGTCCGGCTCAACATCTCATTCACGCTCAGATTCATGATCTCGATGATGCTGCCGCGCCGGCCCATTTTGATGCCTTCGCGGATGCGGTCGAAAACGACGATGGTGTCATTCACGGAGTAACCGCCGATTGTCAGCACCGCGCCGACGATGATGAGCGAAAGCTCGCGTCCGAAGAGCGCGAACGCGCCGATGGTGATGATGATGTCGTGAAGCAACGCCACGAGCGCGCCGAGCGCGAAACTGAATTCGAACTGGATCGTGACGTAAATCAGGATCCCGACCATGCCGAGCAAAAGCGCGATCACCGAGTTTCGTAGAAGCTCTGAACCGATCAGGCTGCCAACGTGCTCCAATTGATCCTGCTCGTAACCCGCTTCCGGGAATTTCCCCTTGATCTGGCCGAGGATTTTTTCCGCCGTCTGCTCGGGACTGCGGACGGTCAAATATTCGCGATCTTTTGAGTTCTCGATTTGGACGACCACTTCACCAAGTCCCAGTTCCTTGATGGCTTCGCGCACTTGGGCGATGTCCGGCTTCGGTCCACTCGCCACGAGCACGAGCCGATCGCCGCCTTTGAAGTCCACACCGAGCAACCGGTCGCCGCGATACGCCATTACCGCGAAGGAAGCGGCCATGATGCTGAGCGAGCAGAAGATCGCGATCTTGCGCTTGCCGAGGAAGTCGAAGTTCGTCGCGCTGATGAGGCTCGACATCTTTACCCGCTTGAGGATTCCCGTCGTCAGCGCCCACTCGAAAAGATTGCGCGTGACGATGAGCGCCGTGAAGAGCGAGGCGACGATACCCATCGTCAGCGTGACGGCGAATCCCTTCACCGGACCCGTCGCTTTCCAAAAGAGAATCACCGACGTGATGAGCGTCGTGACGTTCGCGTCGAAGATCGCTGAGAACGCTTTATCGAAGCCCGCAGCCACCCCCGCTTTCACGGATTTGCCTTCGGCAAGTTCTTCGCGGATGCGCTCGTAGATTAGCACGTTCGCATCGATCGCCATGCCGAGCGTGAGGATGACGCCCGCGATGCCGGGCAGCGTGAGCACCGTTCCAAACATGCCCATCGCACCGAAAAGCACGACGACGTTCACGAGCAGCGCGAGGTTCGCGAGCACGCCGGAGAAACGATAGTAGGCGAGCACGCAGAAGATCGTGAGGCCGATGCCGAGCAGCCCGGCATTCACGCCGCTGCTGATCGCATCCCGACCGAGCGTGGCGCTGGCGCTGCGCTCGTCTTCGACCTTCACCGGTGTCGCAAGCGGGTTTTCGAGAACGCTCGCGAGCTGGCGGGCCTGCGCTTCCTTAAAGCTGCCCGAAATCGTCGCTCCCCCGCCCCAGATCTTATCGCGGATCACCGGTGCCGATTGGATCACCCCATCGAGCACGATCGCGAAACGCTTACCGACATTCGCCGCGGTGAGTTGCCCGAAAAGCTCTGCGCCCGCATTGTTGAATTGAAGGCTCACGCCCCATCCCTGCTTGTCGAAATACGCGTGCGCCCCTGTGACCATACTGCCGGGTATGTCCCCCTTCTTCTTCACGAGCAACTGCTCCTCGAACGGCTTGCCTTCACGCTCATCCTTGTAAGTCTCGACCTTGTAAGCCGGATCAGGCGGCGCATTGCCGGCGATGATTTGATCGCTGTTCGGATGCACCATGCGGAACTCGAGCTTCGCGACTTTTTGAAGCTGCGCGCGCGTGTCATCGAGCTTCTCCTTACTCAGCCCGGGAATCTGCACCAAGATCCGGTCCGTGCCCGATGGCGTGATGATCGGCTCGCTCGTGCCCATCGAATCCACCCGCTTACGAATGACCTCGACCGCCTGCTCCACCATCGTCTTCGTGATCTCCTTTTTCACGCCCTTTTCATCCGGCTCCGCGATGAGGCGGATGAGGAACGAGGTGCCACCCTTCAAATCGAGACCGAGCTGGATTTTACCCGGCGTC
>JANLQB010000020.1:0-3213 GCA_031367565.1 Verrucomicrobiota bacterium | reverse complement strand
GATTCCTTTTTGCTGCGGCCTTCGCCGTAGCCGAGCTCCATCCCGCCCCACACGATCTTCGCGGAAAAATGCTTCTGATGCTCCGGCCCCGAGCAATCCACGATCGGGTAATGCGGACTCTGCGGCGAAATCGCCTGCAAGATTTCCTGCAACCGCCCCTTCGGATTCTGGTCCGTCATTTCCAACTGCAACGACTCCAGAAATTCACGCGCCTCCGTGATCACGATCCGTCGCGCAGTGACGTAATCCGAATCCAAATAAAGAGCGCCCACCACCGCCTCGTAGGCATCCGATAATGCCGAAGCCCGCTCCCGCCCGCCGCTCGACTCCTCGCCTTTTCCCATCATCAAAAACTTCCCGAGCCCGATCGCATCCGCATGAATTTTCAGCCCATCGCGGGAAACAATCCGAGCGCGCAATTTCGTGAGTTGGCCCTCGCTCGCATTCGGATACCGCTCAAAAAGATACTCCGTAAAAATGAGCTGCAGCACCGCATCGCCGAGGAACTCAAGGCGTTGATTATCAAAGTGATGACGCTGCGCCTCATGCCCCACGCTCGGATGCGTCAGCGCTTCCGCGAGGAGGAGGGAATTCCTAAACTTGTATTTGATCCGCTGTTCCAGAGGGTTCATTCAGGCCGACAGTAGTAACACCAGTGGCGCGTAATCGCTTTTAAAAAAGCTCATCACTTTCGCCCGACTGGTAAATGGGGTGGCCAACGGGACTCGAACCCGCAACAACCAGAATCACAATCTGGGACTCTACCATTGAGCTATGGCCACCATTTGGAGAGCGCCAAGATAGCAGCCGATCCCGCCTTGCCAACCGGATTTTCCGAAACATCCGCCGCGCTCGCCTTTCCGCCGCGTCCTGCTCTATTCTCCGACACGTATGTCAGACCTCGAAAAACCTGCCGAATGCTGCGCCGGAATCCAGGATCAAATCCGCGAATGGACCGCGTGCGCGGAAAAAACCGTCCGCGAAGAACCCGTGAAAGCCGCTGGCTACGCCCTCGCCGCCGGCCTCGTCTTCGCCGTTTTCCCCCTGGGCCGAATCGTCGGAGCGCTCGTGCGGCTAGCCTTGGCGCTCGTGCGGCCTGCGCTGCTGGTGCTGGGGTTTGTGAAGCTGTTTGAGGAGATTGACCGACGGCGGGAATAGGCCCTTCAGGGGAGATTCGGCTGCGTGTCGTCTGAGAAAATCCGGTCGCAAACTGCCTCCGCAGGCATCGTGCGCATGTTGAGAATCTCCGCCGAATCCTTCGCTAAATCCGCGCCCGCTTGGTGGAAAAGTCCCTTCACCGCGCGCGGGAAACACGCCGCGATTTTCACCGCGCCTCCGCTCGCGAGCCGCTTCAGAGATGGATCGCGTCGCGCCGCCAGCTCGCACAAATCCGCCACGGCCTCGAAAGCCGCGCCGGATTCGCACAGCTTTTTGAGCACCGCATCCTTCACGTCTTTCGGCACGACCTGCGCGTATTGGCAGTGGCAGTAGAGGATACGCGGCGGGTCGGTGGGCATGGTGGAAGGAGGGGACGTTACCGAAGACCGGGCCCCGCGGAAATCCTTTATATCACTCGCGTCGCGGCTCCACACCGAGGAGATGCCGCACGAAAAAATCGCGCCGCCGCCGCACGCCGTACGGACTTTCGGCGGAACCGTGATCCGAGCCCGTCATCACGATCAGATCAAAATCCTTGTCCGCTTTTTCCAGCGCATTCACCACCTGCATCGTCGAGGCCGGATCTACGTTGTGATCCAGCTCGCCGACAAAGAGCAGCAGCTTCCCCTGCGTCTTCGCCGCATTCGTCACGTTCGATTGCTCCGCGTAGTGCGGCCCGACCGGCCAGCCCATCCACTGCTCGTTCCACCAGATTTTATCCATCCGGTTGTCGTGACATCCGCAATCCGCAACCGCCACTTGGTAGAAATCGCCGTGCGCCTGCAGCGCCCGCAGCGCACTCTGCCCGCCCGCGCTCCCGCCATAAATCCCGACGCGCGTCAGATCCATTTCGGGGCGTTGCGCTGCCGCCGCTTTCATCCAGAGAATGCGGTCAGGGAAGCCCGAGTCGCCAAGATTTTTCCAGCACACGTCGTGAAACTTCTTCGAGCGATTCGACGTTCCCATCCCATCGATCTGCACCACGATGAACCCCAGCTCCGAGATCGCCTGCGGCCCGTGCCACTCGCGAAAAGCCACCGGCACAAACGAATCGTGCGCCCCCGCGTAGATCTGCTCGATCACCGGATATTTCTTCGCGGGGTCGAAATTCGTCGGGCGAAAAATCACGCCGAAAATATCCGTCGCACCATCGCGACCTTTCGCCGTGAAACGCTCCGGCGCCTGCCAGCCCGCCTCCGGCTGCGCGCGTTCGAGTTCGCAAATCAGCTTCCCATCCGCATCACGCAACTCGCTCACATTCGCGAGATCCACGCGCGACCACGTATCGACGAAAAAGCGCTGATCCGGCGACCAGTCGATGCGATGCGAGCCATCGCCTTCCGTCAAAATCACGAGCCCCGTCCCGTCGAAATTCACGCGGCAGTAATCAATGAAATACGGATTCTGCCCCGCCCGAATCCCGCCCGCGCGAAACCAAATCTGCCGCTTTTCCTCATCCACGCGCTCCACCCCACGCACCACCCACTCGCCGCGCGTGATCTGATTTTTCACCTGCCCATTTGCCGCGTCGAAGAGCCACAAATGATTCCACCCATCGCGCTCCGACATCCACAAGACCTCGTGCGTCGCGTCCGCATAATGGGCGAATTGTTTTTGCGAATAGCACACAAACGTCGCGCTCTGATCCTCTACGGTCGCCCGCGTCGCGCCCGTCTCCGCCTCGACCGCGACGATCCGCAGCACCTGATGCCCGCGCTGATTGTAAACAAAAGTGAACCGCCGCGAATCCGGCTCCCAGCGCACGTTCTCGATGCTCCACGGATTTGGAAAAAGCGCATCCGCGATGGGGATTTCCACACGCTTTTCCATGTCGAAAAGATGCGGCTTCTCCTGCGGGATTTTGTCACCAGGTTTCAGATAATCGTAGCTCAGCAGCTTCGGCTGAAGCTGATCTTTCGGCGATGACTCGATGAGATAAACCTTCCGCTCTTCACCCTTCAATTCCCGCATCGCCACGAGCCGCCGCGAATCCGGCGACCACGCAAATTCCGCCTTGTAGCCATCGGTCGCATTCCCCTCGCGAGTGAGTTGAAA
>JANLQB010000019.1:0-3386 GCA_031367565.1 Verrucomicrobiota bacterium | reverse complement strand
CAGTTTGAAGGACGGGAGCTTTGACGAAGCAACCGTGCGCGCCGTGGCTCCGGTTCTCGGCATCGGTGCCGATGCGCTCGTGGCGATGGGTAAGAAGGAATGGCGTCCGCAGCCCGTGACCGTCGCCGGGCTCGCGTGTTTTAATACGCCGTTTGAGGACATGACGGTGAACAGCTACCTCGTTTTCGATTGCCAAAGCGGCGAGGCCGTCGCGTTCGATACCGGCGCGGATTGCAGCGGAATGCTGGAGTTTCTCGCCGATCAAAAGCTCACGCTGAAACTCATCCTGCTCACGCACACGCACGGCGATCACATCCTCGAACTCGACCGCCTTAAAGAAAAAACCGGCGCGCCCGCCTTCGTCGGAAATCGCGAGCCGATCGACGGCGCGGAGACATTTGCGGAAGGCCACGAGTTCCAAGTCGGCTCGCTGCGGATCGAGTCGCGTCTCACCTGGGGCCACTCGCCCGGCGGCATCACGTATGTCGTCAGCGGCTTGGAAAAACCCGTCGCCGTGAATGGCGACGCGGTGTTCGCAAGCTCGATGGGCGGCGGCGGCATTTCTTATCCCGACGCGCTGCGGACGAACCGCGAGCAAATCCTCACGCTTCCCGAAAACACCGTGCTCTGCCCGGGCCACGGCCCGCTCACAACGGTCGGCGAGGAAAAAGCCCACAACCCGTTTTTCGCCGCCTAAAACGGCGCGATCGCCGGGACCAGGCGCGCCCGATCCAGCCGGTAGATGACAAAGTCCGAGTCGCTTCGCCTCCTCACTCACGCCGAATACTCGGAAGACGAATGGAAAAACGATCGATGAAGATTCAAAAGAGCATCCCCTTCGATTCCTTGGCACCTGCTTGCCGAGCACGCTCGCACCCTCGGACGCCACTTCGGCCTGCCTGCCGGAGTGTTCATCGAATAACAGACTGCGCCAGAGGTGACTACTTAGCGTCCAGCGCATCGGCGCTGGCTCCGAAGGCAGACCAGCCTGATTGGAACGTGAGCCTTCACCCGCAAACGACTTTGTGGTCGATCGGCGAAAAAGAATCTCCCCAATTTTAAGCCCGGTGATAAATTCTCACCATCGCGGCTTCAGTCCGCCCTTTACCCCCGCACCTCTTGACTCATGTCTGAAAACCTCAGCGCTCTCTCCTTTCGCAAGGGAATCGAAAAGAATCTCTTCGAGCGGATGGTCGATGCGGCGGCGGCAACGGGCACGGCGGAGACGGATGAGACGGTGCGGCAGATGGGAGAGGAATCGCTTTTCGGCGATGCGGTGACGCTGGGGGCGGTTTCGTTTTACGATTTTCTGAAGAAGGAAAACGCGGGGAAGAAAGTGTTCGTTTGCAATGGGTCGGCGTGTCTGTGCGCGGGGACGCAGGATGGGTTGCGGCGGGAATTGGGCGCGCATTTTCAGGAGACGGAAATCGGGCACATCTGCTGTCTCGGACGGTGTCATCAGGGCGGGGCGTTTCAGTATGATGGGCGGAATTTTTCCGGGCAGGATGCGCGTCAGATCGAATCGCTGGCGGAAACGGGTGAAGGCGATTCGGCGGATCGGTATGCGGTCGTTTCCGCCCTGCCTGAGCCGATCCTGACCTCGCCGTTTCCCGGCATCGAAACCTACTACGCGCCGCTGCGCGCGTGCTTCGCAGGCGGACGCGATGCGCTGCTCGCGGAGCTGCGCGAATCGAAGCTGCGCGGGCGCGGCGGGGCGGGCTTTCCGGTGCATCTGAAATGGCAGTCGTGCCGCGAGGCGGCGGGCGGGGTGAAATACATCGTGTGCAATGCGGACGAGGGCGATCCCGGCGCTTACATCGACAAATATTTGATGGAGGAGCAGCCGCATTCGGTGCTCTTCGGGATGATCGTCGCGGGCTGGTTTGCGGGCGCGCAAGTCGGCGTGCTTTACATCCGCGCGGAGTATCCGGATTCCGTCACGCGCATGAACGCAGCGGTGCAAGAACTGAGCGCTGCGGGCTGGCTCGGGCAGGATATTCAGGGCAGCGGTTTTGATTTTGAAATCAAGACGATCAAAGGTGCGGGAGCGTACATCTGCGGCGAGGAAACGGCGCTGCTCGCGAGCATCGAAGGGCAGCGTCCCGAGGTCCGTGTGCGCCCGCCTTTTCCCACCCAGGAAGGGCTGTATCGGAAACCGACCATCCTGAATAACGTGGAGACTTTCTCCAATCTCCGCGCGGTACTGACGCTCGGCGGAAAAGGCTACGCGACCATCGGCACCGAGCAGAGCACTGGGCCGAAACTGCTCTCGCTCGACAGCGCTTTTCGCCAGCCGGGCATCTACGAAGTCGCGATGGGCACGCCGCTGGAAGACGTGCTTTACGGGCTCGCGGGCGGTTTCACGAAACCGGTGAAAGCAGTGCAAATCGGCGGGCCGCTCGGCGGGCTCATCCCGGTGGACCGGATCAGTTTCCTCACCGTCGATTTCGAGTCGTTCCGGCACGCCGGATTTCTCCTCGGCCACGCGGGCGTCGTGAGCATCCCGGATGCGTTTCCGATGATCGAATACATCCAGCACCTCTTCCAATTCACCTCCGACGAGAGCTGCGGGAAATGTTTTCCCTGCCGCCTCGGCAGCACGCGTGGCGCGGAACTCGTCGCGAAAGCACGCGGCGACAGCACTTACAAAATCGACCGCGCACTCCTCGACGATCTGCTCGAAACGATGGAACAAACTTCGCTCTGCGCGCTCGGCGGCGGCGTGCCCTTGCCGATCAAAAATGCGCTGCAATATTTTGGCCACGAGATGAGCGCGTATTTCAAACCCTCGCTGCTTCCGCCGCAAACGCATCCCGCTTAACCTCCACGCTCATGGTCCAGGATCTTTCCACGCTCACCGCTTACCTCGACGGAAAACCGGAGCAGTTTGAAACCGGCGACACGCTGCTCAACTTCATCGACCGCCATCGCGGGCGCGGGCATGTGCCGACGCTTTGCGATGCGCCCCAGCTCAAGCCTTATGGCGCGTGCCGCGTGTGCTCCGTCGAAATCGCGCTGAAGGCCGACGGGCCGCGCCGCGTGGTCGCTTCGTGTCACACGCCGCTCGCCGCGGGGATGCACATTTTCACCGAGTCGCCGAAGATTCGCGGCTTGCGCCGGAACATCGTGGAGCTGGTACTGACGGATCATCCGCTCGACTGCCTGACTTGCGAGGTGAACGGGAACTGCGAGTTGCAAACCGTGGCGGCGAAGGTCGGCATCCGCAGCGTGCGGTATCCGGCTGGCAAAAACCATCTCGACCGCAAGAAGGACCTCTCGCATCCCTACATGACTTCGGACCTCTCGAAGTGCATCAACTGCAACCGCTGCGTGCGCGCGTGCGACGAGGTGCAGGGGCAATTCGTGCTCTCGATGCATGGCCGCGG
>JANLQB010000018.1:0-12989 GCA_031367565.1 Verrucomicrobiota bacterium | reverse complement strand
GTGATGAGCACTTTGAGAAAGCCGGTCTTCGCGAGGACGCCGCCGGCGACGAGGGCGGCGAGGCCGTAGGTGGCGACTTTGTCTTTGCCGGGCTGGAAGTCGGCGTAGCGGTGGCCTTCCTGGAAATCGACGGCGCGGAGGATCATCGGCGTGGCGGCTTCGATGTCGGGGAGCTGGGCCATGCCGGCGACGGCGTTTAGGACGAGCACGCCGCGGCGGCCGAGGACGCGGATGTTGTAGTTGAGCGTGTTTTCAGAGGCGCGTTCAAATTTCAGTTCCTTCGCCCAATACATCTTTTTCGCGGCGGCCTCGTAGCGCGGCGTGGCGGCCCAGCCGACGAGTTCGATCGAGTCGTAGCCTTGTTTCTCGCGCTCGGCGTTGCCGGCTTTCACGTCTTCGCGCATTTGTTTGAGCAAGTCGTCGTAGTTGATCTTGGTGGCGTCGTCGTCTTTCACGTAGCCGTCTTCCTCGTAGGTGATGATGACGGCCCACGAGTTCGGCGCGATGATCGGGATGCTGGCGGGGACGAGCAGGCCGAGGGTTTTTGCGCGCGACGGCGGATTTCCCCAGATGCGTTCGAGCACGGTGGCGGCGTCATCGGGGCCGAGATAGCGGAGTTCGCGCGGGAGCTTCAGTTTCGCGAGGTCGCCGCGCAGAGTCACTTCGCCGTCTTGGTATTTCAGCGCATCGGCAAGCTTCATCGCTTTCGCGAGCGCGGCTTTTTCGGGGGCGCCATCCTGCGCGCGGACGGCGGGTGAAAGGAAGAGCGCGAAAAGGCAGAGGAGAGCGGCGGGTTTCATGAGAAGCGAGTCAGTAGGCGAGTGGGTAAAGAAGATGCAGCGAGTATTTGAAAATGGCGGGAAAGATTTGGCCGAAGGACTGCCAGGCGACGACCATGCCGAAGAGGCGCAGGGTCGGATTCGAGAGGAGTTCCTGGTATTTTTCGGCGGCAGTTCCACCGAGGAAAAAGAGGGGAATCGCGCTGCCATCGAGCGGCGGGAGCGGGAGGAGATTGAAGGGGATGAGGACGATCTGGAGCGAGAAGGTGACGCTGAGGAGCGTGGCGAGAAACTCCCACAATTTCCCCGACTCCCGGGCCTCGACGATATGCGTCATGTCGGCAAAGGCTGGCACGGCGAAGACGCCCCATTCCAGGCCGACATGGATGAGCAGCGCGGTGACGAGCGCGATGGCGATATTTGCGCCCGGCCCGGCCATGGCCATCCACGCGGAACGCCGCGGGTAGCGGCGCGCCCAGTCGGGATCGTAGGGCGCGCTGGCCCAGCCGATCATCCACTGCCCTTTATTTAGAAACCACGAGAGGATCGGGACGATGACGAGGCCGAAGGGCTCGCGTTTGATGTGCGGCGTGGGATCGAGCGAGACTTGGCCGCCACGATACGCCGTGTCGTCCCCGAGCCGGAGCGCGGACCACGCGTGGGCGGCTTCGTGCAGGACGGTGGTATAGACGAAAACGAAATACCAAATCAAACCATCGACGGGATCCAGAGGGGACATTTAGACCGATGAACCGCAAACGCCCTCCGCGAAGCAAGCCCGTTCCCGGCGTTTGCAAAAAAAGAGCGGACGGAGGCTCGAATGAGCGCCCCGCCCGCAAGTTCCCCCCGGAACAATAAGCAGGACGCATGAATTCGCGGGTTGCTTAGAAAATAGTGGGGGATTTTTTCGCGGGCGCTGGAGTGGTGTTCGAGCGAGGAGATTGGGCGGTAAGTTTCATCGAAAACATAACCGCCGAGTCCCGCGGGCGACTCGACCCAGCGCGGAAGCAGCTCCGAAAATCTTCCGCTTCCGCTGAACCTTAATCTCCGGGCGGAACGCGCTGCGGCGAGGCGGAAGGGGAAGAGGAAGCCGAAGATTTCGGACGGGGCGCGCGCCCTTGCCAAGCCGGGGCACCGCGTCTATGCAAGCGACCCGATGTTTTTCCTCACGCCCCGTCACGTCAAATATGGCCGCGAATTTGCCAAGGACGCGCGCAAACTCCTCGCCTACAAACGCGACCTGCTGGACGCGGAAACCCTCTCCAATTTCGAGGCGGGGATCGCCAAACTCGAAGACGCGGTGAAGACCCGGAAATCGAGCACGATCGAGGAAGCGGCGGCGGCGCTGGACAAGCAGTGCGGCGCGTTCGTGAAGCCGAAGAAGGACGCGGGCTTGCGCGAAAACTGCGAGGTTTTCCTGGTGGCGATCATCGTCGCGCTCGGGGTGCGCACGTATTTTCTCCAGCCGTTCACGATTCCCACCGGCTCGATGTTTCCCACGCTGAACGGGATCATCGGCACGAAGACGGACGAGGAGCCGCCGAATATCGTGACGCGGCTCGCGCACTTTGCGTGGCACGGGCGGACGTATGTGAATGTGGTCGCGACGACGGACGAGGTGATCACCGATGTGCGCGAGGTGAAGGCGCTGCCTTTCACGGACATCCAGTCGAAGTTCGGCGTGGTCTCGCGAACCGAAATCGTGGGCCGGCGGAACAGCTACATTGTGGATTGCCCGATCGACACGCTGACGCGCGACCTCATCCGGCCACTGCGCGAGTTCAAAGCGGGCGACGTGATCGCGCGCGGATATTTTAATACCGGCGATCACGTCTTCGTGGACAAGATGAGCTACCACTTTCGCAAACCGAAAGGCGGCGAGGTATTCGTGTTCAACACCCACAAAATTCAGACGAACGAGAACCGCGGAAAGCCGGACGACTGGCCGTCGCAGTTCTACATCAAGCGCCTCGTCGGCACGCCGCTCGACACGCTGCAAATCAAACCGCCGCAGCTTTTCATCAATGGCAAGCTCGCCGAGGGCTACGGCTTTGGGCGCGTCATGTCTGGGACGCGGGAAAATCCGCACGCTGGTTACGCGGGCTATGGCAATGGCTTTCCGAGTTTCAGCCAGATCATCATGCGCACGCCGGATGATCCGTTTCAGGTGCCGGACAAGAATTACTTCGCGATGGGCGACAACAGCTACCACAGCTCGGACAGCCGCGATTGGGGCCCGGTGCCGCAGCAGAATATCATGGGGCGCGGGGTGTTTGTTTACTGGCCGTTCACGCCGCACTTCGGGCTGATCCGGTAGCGTGGGGAAAGTCGAAGGTCGAAGGTCTAGGGGCAAAGGCCAGCTTCCGAGCCCTCGCCCTTCGACCAAATAACTCTTTGCCCCGCGCACGCCTCTTCCCTAATCTCCGCGCCACTTCTTATGAGCACTCTCAGCCAACTCGACCAACTCAAGCAATTCACGAAGGTCGTCGCCGACACGGGCGATTTCGAAGCGATGAAGGAATTCAAGCCGCAGGACGCGACCACGAATCCGTCGCTCATCCTCGCCGCCGCCACGAAGCCGCAATACGCGCACATCGTGGATGAAGTGGTCGCGCAGCGGAAAAACAGCGGGCTCACCGGAGGCAAGCAGATCGAAGACATCATCGACCATGTCCTCGTCGCGTTTGGTTTGGAAATTTTGAAGATCGTGCCCGGCCGCGTTTCCACCGAGACGGATGCGCGCCTGTCCTTCGACACCGAAGGCTCGATCGCGAAAGGTCGCCAGCTCATCGAACTGTATAAGGCCGCGGGCATTCCGAAGGAGCGCATCCTCATCAAGATCGCGTCCACGTGGGAAGGCATCAAAGCCGCCGAGGTGCTGGAAAAGGAAGGCATCCATTGCAACCTCACGCTCCTCTTTTCGCTGCCGCAAGCCATCGCGTGCGCCGAAGCGGGCGCGCAACTCATCTCGCCGTTCGTGGGCCGGATTTACGATTGGTTCAAGGCTGCGGAAAAGCGCGACTACATCGGCGCGGAAGATCCCGGCGTGCAGTCCGTCACCACCGTTTTCAACTACTACAAAAAGTTCGGCCACGACACCGAAGTCATGGGCGCGAGCTTCCGCAACGTCTCGCAAATCATCGAACTCGCCGGGTGCGATCTACTCACGATCAGCCCCGATCTTCTCGCAAAACTCGCCGCGTCCACCGAGCTCGTGACGAAGAAGCTCGACGCTGCCGCCGCGAAAAATTCCGACATCCAAAAGATCGAGATCACCGAGAAATCCTTCCGCTTCCTCTACAACGAAGACGCGATGGCGACGGAGAAAACCGCGGAAGGCATCCGCAAGTTCTCCGCCGACATCGTGAAGCTCGAAAAAGTCATCGCCAGCAAACTCGCCTAACCACTTCGCACCATGATCGCTCCCATCCTGCTCGTCGTCATCGCCATCGTCTATCGCATCGTCATCGGCGTCGCCGGGATGACGCACATGGAGTGGCTGCACAACTTTTCACCGATGGCCGCGATCGCCCTGTGCGGAGCCATCTTCTTCCCGCGCCGAATCGCCATCCTCGCGCCACTCGCCGCGTTCCTCGTTTCGGATCTCGTGCTGAACGCCTTTTACATGGCCTCCACGCCGCACGTCACCTCACTCCTCAGCGCGCGGATGATTCCTGAATATCTCGCGCTCGGCCTCTCCGCGTTTCTCGGCTGGAAGCTGCGCGCGAATCCCAAAGCGAGCCTCATCCTCGGCGCAAGCATCGTCGGTTCGATCGCGTTTTACGTCATCACGAACACCGGCGACTGGCTCACCGAACCGCTCTACGCGAAGACGCTCGCCGGCTGGGCGCAGGCACTCACGACCGGCCTGCCCGGCTATCCGCCGACGTTCACCTTCTTCCGCAACACCTTTGCCAGCGACCTTATCTTCACCGCGATCTTCGTCGCGTGCATGGCCTGGCAGCCGCGCTCCGCAGCACCAGATCAAGTCGCGCTGGCTTCGCGGTAAAGCGGACGCGTGGCCGCGAATTCCGGGGAGCGCATGCGTCCCGCGTGCGCTCCTCAGAATTCGCCCCTACGCGTTTTCTCTATGGATACCAAGTTGTAGAAACAAGATGACGGAATGACTTCCTGCTCTTGATCCTGATCCTGATTTTCCCCAACGCCGAAGGAATCAAGAGCAGGCGCAGGAACCTGTAGCGTTACTTGATGGGTGCAAGATGGCCTGACTTCGTAGTGGTGGCCCCAGGGAAAAGGCGGGTGAGCAGAGTGTCCACGGCGAGGGCGGCGAGGATGAGCCCGACCCATTCCACCGGCTGCACGTAACGATCCACGCGATCACCAACGGCGAACACCGTCGCCAAATACAGCGAGAGCGGGAGCCAGAGGACGGTGAGCGTTTTCCAGCGCCAGCATGAAATCGCGAGACCGGCGAGCGCGAGCCAGCCGAGCCAGGTCGGACGGACGTCGTAACGATCCGGGGCGATTTCGTGACCGTCGCGCGTGAAGCTGAACGCGCGGGCGAATCCATCGAGAAATTGCTTCGGCGGAAAAATCCGGGGCGCACCTTCGGCAGCGATGGCGTCGTAGCGCGCTTTGTCGAAGCCGTAAAAAAGTTCGAGCTGCTTCGGATCTTCGTCCCAACGGCCGTCGTTATCGTCGAGCTGCTCTTTCCAAAAGTCGGACGGTGCCAGCCGCGAAGGCGCGTCGTCGCGGGCGAAAGCGAGGGCACATTTGGTGATGCTGAGCCGCGCGACTTCCAGCGGGTGCGCCCGGATCGCCTCCTTCGCGAAGTCGCCGCAGACTTTGATGAAACGCGGTTTGTCCTTCGTGAGCGCCGCCCACTTTTCGCTGATCGCCGCGCCGGGGCGATCGGTCATCACGCGTTTTTTGTAACGGCCCTGACGCCACGCATAGATCTCGAGTTGCGCGCGCGTTTCCTCGATCACCGGACGAAGTTCCGCGCGTTCCTCCGGCCACTTTTCGCCTTCGGTCGGGACGAGTGGCAGCACGGAGCTGAGCAGCAGCCAGTTCCCCTGCCGCGAACTTCCCGACGTGACGATGAGCAGCAGCCCGGCACCGGCCGCGGCGAGGTCGCGCCATTTCCAGCGCCAGGGCACTCCCGCGCAGACGACGGCCGCGCAGACGCAGCCGACCCACAAGCCGCGCCCGTGCGGCTTCAGCGCGACGACGAACGCGGCGGCGAGCAGGAACCACATGAGCCGCCGCCCTTCACGCAAGCGCGCGATCGGAAACAACGCCGCGACGGCGAGAATGTACGCGGATGCGAACAGCGCCTCGGCTTGAATCTCCTGCTCGTACCAAAGCAGCAGCGGCCAGACGGCGGTGAGCGTGGTGACGATCGGAACCCAAAGTGCGCGGCGCCGCGTGACGTGCCCGACGATCCACCCGACGCCGAGGAGCGACGCCAGCCCCGCCGTATGCTGCATGATCGGCGCGATGCGCGAAGGCGTGCCCGGCAAGGGTGGGAGCGCGGCGAGCACGACGGGATACACCCAGCGCCGCTTTTCGCCGACGGACCATTTGCTTTCATTCCACAGCCGCTTCGCGGTGGAGAAGTAGCTGTTCGAATCGGGACCGAAATATCCCTCCGGCAGCACAGACATCATCCAGATGCGCAGGGCCGCGCCGACGATGAGTGCGGGCAGGCAGAGCAGGAGGCAGCGGCGGAGGGTGAAGGGCGTCATTGGAAATCCGGGGAGCGCATGCGTCTCGCGTGCAGGGTCTTCGCGTCTCGCGGAGACGGACTTTTTTGCGCGGCCGCGTTTGGAAATGCGTTCACGTTTTCTGAGGTCGTTGCGTCAGGGAAGTTCGTTTCGGCGAGACGCGTGCGCTCCCCGGAATTCCCGCTCCCACGTTTTGTGAAAAAGGACGTTAAACCAGCGGCGGCGGTGAGGTAGAGCGTGAACTCGATGGGCAGGCGGTAACGGCCTACGGCTCGGCCGACGAGGAAGGTCATCGCGAGATAGCCGACGGTGAGGATGAGGAGGGGGATGAGGCGGTGGCCGTCTTGTTTCCACGGAAAAATCAGGAGGCCGAGGGCGGCAGGGATGATCCACCACCAGCGGTCGGGTTGCTTTCCGTGGAGGGAAAATGGGGTGCAGAGCTGGTCGAAGAAATTGAGGGCTCGGAGGACGCGTTGCTGACTGCCGCTCGCGGTGAGCGTGGAGGCGATGGTGGCGTTGCGGAGGACGTAGGCGGGGAAATTGGGGTCGATTTTTTGGGCGGCGTTGTGGAGGAATTTTTCGGATGCGCCACTCCACCGCGCGGGGTCGAGGCGGTCGTGGCTTTCGTTGAGCGCGAAGACGAAATAGATCTTCATCACGACCATCCGTGCGTAGTTCAGCGGATCGCTGCGGAGGGCTTCGCGGCTGATTTCGCGGCGGACCTGGCCGTAGCGTTTTTTGTCGGCGCGGAGTTTTTGCAGGATGGAATCGGGATCGTCGGGGCTGTCGTCAATGAGTTCGCCCCAGACTTCGCGCTGGCCGACGGTGACGTATTTCCAGAGGTCAGCGCGGGCGGCTTCGACTTGCGGGCGCAGCTCGGCTTTGAGATCGGCGTGCAGCGGGGTGTCGAGGCGCATGAGCGGGAAGGTGGACGCGAAGAGGAGGTCTTCGCCTTGCGTCACCGACGTGGCGGCAGAGGCGGGGAAATAGAGCAGTGCGAGTGCGGCGGCGTGGAGGAATTTCTGTCGCCACGCGACGTGTGGGACGAGGAGCGCGATGGGGATAAGCGGGAGCCAGAGGGTGCGTCCGACGGGGCGCAGCGCCATCGCGATGAAGACGAGCGCAGCCGTGATGGCGAGCCATTGCCACGTCGGCTTTTGCCAGTAGATCGTGACGGCGAGAGCGACGGCGAGCGTGGTGGAAATGAAGAGCGAATCGGCGATGAGGACGTGGCCCCAATACAAAATCTCCGGCTGGCCGGCGTAGAGCGCAGTCGCGGGGATGATGAACCATTTCCAAAACGGCACGATGAGCCGGACGAGGGCGCCGAGGGCGAGGATGGAAAGCCACGCGATGAATTGCTGCACGAGTGCGACGCTGAACGCGGGACTGCTCGGGCCGTGGCCGGTGAGCCAGACGATCGCGGGATAAAGCCACGGGCGTTTTCCGCTCACCTCAAAGTGACCGCCGCTCGCGAAACGGAATGCGGTTTCCCAATACGAGCCGGAGTCCGGGCCGAAGTAGAGTCCGCCGCGCCAGCCGTTCAACAGCTCGATGCGGAGCCACGCGCCGAGGAGCAGCGCGGGCAGGCACCAGAGCAGCAGCTCACGGTTTCTGGCTGAGATCATAGAGCTCGATGCCGGGGTGCAGCGTGTCGATCTCCGCCATGTCCCATTTTTTGAGCAGCTTCGCTTCGCGCGGCAGCGCGCTGTAAAAAGCTTTTCGCCGCTCGAATTCTTCCTTCACGCCGTCGCTCGGCATCATGCCGCCGTCGGTGTAGCGCTGGCTTTTTTTCGGCGAGGTCGCGACGTAGCGGACGCCTTGGGCGCGGAGTTCGGCGAGCGTGCCGAGTTCAGCGACGAATTCGTGGCCGCGCACCGTGTGTTTGAATGGGCGATTCAGGTCGTCCTGCTTGTGATCGGTCTCGTCGGGAAGATGGATCGCGTAATCCTGCACGACGCTGCTGCCGGCGGGCAGGTGATCGTTCATCCATGTTTCGAGTTCGCGACGATCGTCCACTTTGAACTGCGCTTTCACCGCGCCGTATTTGGAAAACTGTCCGCTCCAGCCGACGAAGAGTGCGAGTGCGGTGAAGGCGAACTGGCCGGCGCAGCGGAATTTTCCGAAGGCACGCGTGAACCATTCGGCGGAGAGGCCGACACCGACGAGCGCGTTGAAATTAAACAGCACGGCAGCGGGCAGGAAGTAGCGATCCGAGACGCGCGGCGAGGCCATGAGCATGGCGGTGAAGGCGAACGGGAAGAGGAAGATGAGCCAGTCGGCGAGCGAGCGACGGCGGGCGGTGGTGACGAGATTGAACGCGTTCAGCGCGAGGAAAAAGACGGCGGTTTTCGAGACGGTCGTGCCAAACCACTGCTGGTAATAAGTGACGGAATCCTGCGCGAGCAGACCGTGCTGGCCCTTCAGCGTGTAGCCGACTTCGCGATTGAAGCTCTCGCGCCAGAGGCTCATGTGCGTGAAGATTTGAAAATTGCAGAGCACGAACGCGGCGACGAATCCGGCGGCGAAAAGGCCGAGGCGGCGCCCGCGTTTTTCGCCCGGCGCAAAAATGGCGACGGGCAGCGCGATGGCGAAGGCGGTGAGGCCGACGTATTTCCCGGAAACCGCGAGCGCGACCGCGACTCCGAGAAACGCCGCGCGTTTTCCCGACGCGGGCTTTTTCCAGAAGAGCACGGTGGCCAAGACGGTGACGGCGAGGCCCATCGTGAGTGCGGTGTCTTCCTTAAAAATGTGGGCGTGCTCGAAGAGCATCGGGTGAAACAGCGCGACGGCTGCCGCGCCGATTCCGCCAGCCAGACCGGCGAGCAGATAACCCGCGAGCGCGAGCGCGACGACGGCGAGCGCGGCGAAAACGGCGGACGCGGTGCGACCGGCTTCCGTGGCGTTTTGGAGTTTCACCGGCTTGGTGTCGTCCGCCTTTTTCGGCCAGAGCGATTTTAGCGGACGCGCGACATTGAGCAGGAGCAGCGGGTGGTTGAAATTGTAGCTGCGCGTGCCGTCCACGATCTGCTTCGCCTTTCCGTATTCGTCGGGGTGATAGAAAAACGGGGAGCGATTATCTTGGGTGAAGAGCGCAAACGCGGCGGCGAAAAGCGCAAGGAGCGCGATGGCGACGAGCCCTCGCTTGGCGGGCGAGGCCGCGCTGGATTCTGTGAACGACATGAAGCGTCCATCTCAGGAAATGCCGATGCGGTCGGCGAGCCTTTTCTCGCCGGATGAAGCGCTGGCTACGAAGCCGGATTCAGCGTTTCGCCTGCGGTCCAGTAGATCGAGTTCGCGAGTCGCGCGCTCGTGTTGCGGAGGCGGCGGGCCATCTCGCCCATCATCGCGGTCACGATTTTGTAGCCCGTCGCGGGGTTGGCCGCCATGTAGCCGCGCAGTGTCTCATAGTCACACACCGCGAGCTTCACATCTTTCATCGCGATGATCGACGCCGTCGAAACGCCAGGATCGAACAGATTGATCTCACCGAAAAAATTCCCCTTCGTGATCGTGCCCAGCAACATTTCCCGCTTTTGCGCCAGCCGCCGGACGTGCGCCACTCCGTCGTAAACGATATAGAAATGCTTCACGGGAAAACCTTCCTGGAGAATCCTCTCCTTGTTCTTCACGTCGCGCCGCATGAAAAGCGCGGAGACTGCGGCGAGTTCGTCTTCGGAAAGATCTCGCATGATGGAAATGCTGCGGAGGAGTTCGATGTCCATGGTTGGCGAAGGTTACTGGAGCGAAGCGGGACTTGGCAAGACGCGTGGCGGATTCTCGTGCAAGAACACTGTTTGACCGATCGTTCATCCCATTTAACGTCAACGTCATTAAGTTTATGTCTTTACCCCAAGATGCAGATCGGAAGCACCAAGATGCCGAACGATTGGTAGATATTTTCACCGGCCTCCAGCGGCGTTTCATGTTGACGGTCTCAAAGGAACTTCAACGCGGCAACGTGTCTTTTCCCCAGTATGCGCTGCTCGATTTCCTCGCGCAAAAAGGCGAGCTGACCATGACGGAGATCGCGAAAAAGATGGACCACACCACCGCCGCAGCCACCGGGCTCGTCGATCGCCTGGAGAAACTCGGCCACGTCGAGCGCTGTCACGCGAAGAGCGATCGGCGGAAGATTCTCGTAAAAATAACCCCATCCGGCGAAGGCATCGTCGGCGAAGTGCGTGACGACATGGTGACAAACCTCCTCAAAATGATGGAGCATTTGGAGCCCGACGAGCAACGCATGTGGGTCGTCATTTACGAAAAAATCACCAAATACTGCGAATGCTCCTAGCCCGCACCTGCCTCGCACTTTCCATCGCCACCCTTCTCGTCTCACCACCGATCGCCGGGGCAAAAGACCCGCTGGGGAAGATACCGGAGGCCGTCCACACCTTCGCGGGGGATCTCACGCTCGATGCGGCGGTGAAGATCGCCGTGCGGCAAAATCCCGATCTGCTCAAGCAATTGCAGGAGATCGAACGGACGCGCGGGCAGATCATCGAAGTCCGCGCTGAAGCGCTGCCGCACCTCAGGCTGAATGGCATCTACGACCAGCGGGCGAAGGATTTACTGGAATCGGGGAACCGCAGCTCGAGCGGCAGTTTTTCGACGATCGACACGACGACCGTCGATCCCGCGATCCAATCCATCCTCAACGCGCTCGGCACATCGAGCAGCGGCAGCAATCGCGTGGTGCAGAACAAATCGTGGCAACTGACGCTGCAAGCGCAGCAAGTGCTTTACGCCGGCGGGCAGGTGCGGTCGGCGATCAAGATCGCGAAATTTGCAGACGACGCCGCGTATTTTCAGCTCCGCGATGTCGTCGATCGGGTGATCGCCACGGTGCGTTCGCAATTCACCGCCGTCCTCACGAATCGTGCGCTCATCAAAGTCGCCGAGGAAACTGTGCGGCTTCAGACGGATCAGCTTCGCGATCAAAAGAACCGATTTGAAGCGGGCACCGTCGCGCGATTCAACGTGCTGCGCGCCGAGGTCGAGCTCGCGAACGTCCAACCCGATCTCATCCGCGCGCGGAACAACTATCTCCTCGCGGAAATCGCGCTCGCGAAAACGCTCAGCCTTGATCCTGGCCTCGCGGGGAAACCCACCTTCCAGGCCGTCGGCAACCTCGAAATCACCGAGCTCACCCTCGGCCTCCAGTCCGCGCTCGAACTCGGCCGCGCGCGCCGCCCTTTCCTCAAAGTGCAGCGCCAGCAAATCCTCCAGCAAACCGAGCAAATCAAAGTCGCCATGGCAGGATACAAACCGCGCCTCGACGCGAACGCCGGCTGGGAAGTGCGCAATTCACGACTCAGCGAAGACCTCGATAAAACCGTGGACGGCTGGTTTTTTGGCGTCACGGGATCGTGGAATATCTTCGACGGCCTCGCCACCTCTGGCCGTGTGAAACAAGCGCGCGCCTCGCTCGAAAGCGCGAAGATCAACTACGACGACTCCGTGCAAAAAGTGGATCTCGAAGTGCAGACCGCTTACGCGAATCTCCAGACCGCGCGCGAGACCATCCGCAGCCAGCAAAAGAACGTGGAGCAAGCGAACGAATCGCTCCGCCTTGCGAACGAACGCTTCGCCGCCGGGGCCGGCACGCAACTCGAAGTCCTCGATGCCCGCACCGCGCTCACCAAAGCGCGCAGCACTGAGCTCCAATCCCGCGGCGACTACAACACCGCCCTCGCTGAGTTCGACCGCGCGACGGCGACGGACACGATCTACGCCGAGCCCTTCCGCGATCCGCTGGAAAAGCTGGAGAACAAGGTTTTGTCGAAGACGAAGAAAAAATAGCGGCATTTGCCATGGCTTTCCTTGACGTTCATTGCTTCTCCGAGGCGCTCGGCCTGTCCGTTTCATTTTACGTTTTACTCCCGCAAAAAACGACCAGCCAGATCGGCATGGCGGGCGGCGAAAAACGCGACAAATACCCGACGCTCTACCTGCTCCACGGCCTGAGCGACGATCATACGATTTGGATGCGGCGGACTTCAATCGAGCGGTACGCGGCGGCGAAAAATATCGCCGTCGTGATGCCGGCAGTGGCGCGCAGCTTTTATCAGGATATGGCGAGCGGGCCGAAATACTGGACCTTTCTCAGCGAAGAACTGCCCGCGCTTTGCCAGCAATGGTTCCCGCTCTCCGCCGCCCGTGAGGATAACTTTGCCGCCGGCCTTTCGATGGGTGGCTACGGGGCGATGCGGCTCGCGCTCGGACGGCCGGATAAATTCGCAGCCGGGGCCAGTCTCAGCGGTGCGCTCGACATGGCGAAGCGGCTTCGCGAAGCCGGCAAGGAAGGCTCGCGCTTTAGCAAAGCGGAGTGGCAGGGCATCTTCGGTCAGGAGTTGAAAGGCGAAGGCACCGACCGCGATCTCTTTACCCTCGCGCAGAAAGTCGCGATGTCCGCCGCGCCAAAGCCGAAACTATTTCTGTGCTGCGGCACCGAGGACGGGTTGCTTCCCGACAATCACGACTTCCGAAAACACCTCGACGGCGTGCATCTCGAAAACAC
>JANLQB010000004.1:0-4337 GCA_031367565.1 Verrucomicrobiota bacterium | reverse complement strand
AAATCGCATAAATTGCTCCAATGCCGATTGCCCTCCAGATTAGCCTGAAATTTGAATTTAATATAGTTAAACTCAGCATTTTACGGCTTTCCGCCTTCCATGAAGCATCGAAGTATCATTACTTGCTTGTGAAGAGGAAATAGAGGAATCAACACGGAAAATCCGGAGACGGCAAGGGTTAAGCACAAATCGCGAGATCGAGATCTCCATTCAAATTCTCCGTTCTAAACGAAAAAACAGCCTCAGGTTTCCCTGAGGCCGTTTTAAATTTCACTGTAGGAGAAACCCTTAGATGTGGCGATCGCCAAACCGGCGGAATCCTACTAATCCCATTGCGCCCAAGAGAACCATCCCAAAGGCGGATGGTTCAGGAACTGAGATCAAAATATCAGTTCCGGCAAAAACAGTAGGAGCGAGGGCCGTACCGCCATTTTTGGTGGTTCCATCTGTCGCATACGATGCGCGCTGCGCGTTAAACACTGCGGAAACGAACGTAGGAATCAGGAAGTTTAGGTGAGTATCACTTCCCAAGGCTTGAAGCCCCGAAATTGTGAAAGTCACGGTACCATATTGGAATGCACGCCCCGCCGCTGAGCCCGGAACATCCGTTGAGACACCAGGGAGAGCGCCAGTCGCGGAAGCAGACCGGATGTTGATGAAATTTCCAGTGACGCTAGTAGCACCGAGTGCAGGGCCACCAACATCCAAGTCTCCATCACCATTCAAGTCAACAACCTGACCAGCAAAAAATGCACCAGTTTGGAAGTTTGGATCGATACTTACTGAAGATAGGTTTCCACGAATAGCCTTTACGCCGCCGGTGGAGCCAAATGAAGCAACTGAGGATAATGAACTTTGGAAAGTCTCCTCAATCGTTGCATTTAATCCGGTAACAACCGCAAATAGCCCAAAAGTAACTGTCGAAGTTACGCCGGTGCCTGGGTCAACGATGACGGATTTCGGCCCAACCACCGTGGCACCACCCGTTGCAGTAAGAGCACGCAGATCGAAGGTCAAAATTGCACTCGCCGAATTCGCAGCAAGAGCAATGGCACCAGCGGAGAGAAGCGCCTTGGAGGCAGTGTTAAATTGTGACTTGCGTTGAAGGGATTTAAAGAAGCTCATATGATCGAGATTTAGAGAATTAATTATGTGTTAAATTTTGTGGAAACAATTACTTGCGACGGCGATTAGCAACCACACCAAGTCCCAAAAGAACTAAGCCCAAGGAGGACGGCTCCGGAACCGCAGCGCCCGCAAGCGGAGGAGCCGGCAAGATTGGAGCCCCCTGCCCCGCGAACGCACCATCAATGTAGAAGTAATCCGTGGAATCTACCGCGCCACTGTAATCAAAGTCGCCATTGATCCATCCCTGCAAAGGGGTAGGAGAACCCACAGTTCCGAACCCGTTATCAATATAGAAATAGTCGGTGGAATCAACAAGACCGTTCAAATCAGCGTCACCAAAATAGGTGTATTTCGCCAAAGAGGCAGTCGGATTCACCGAATGCCCCACAAACGTGGTATATCCCGCAAGCGCATCCGAGTTATCAATCAGACCCACCGTTGTCAGGAAATTGGCAGCCTCAGCAGCAGCGACACTACTAGTCACACCCTTTCCAAGCCAATCTCCCCCATTATTCCCCAAAACCACGTAAGCACGCACTGTAGCATACGCTGTCGAATGAACTATCAAAGCATTGTCCTTAATATCCAACTTGCCGGTAGGGGCAATTGCCAGCGTGTTAGTATCAATGACCAAGCCGGTCGCCTGAACAACAGGAGCAACAAGCGCGGCGGAGGCAAGCGTCGCCAAACCAACCTTAAGGAAGCGAGCGACTGAGGATGTGGATCTTATCATAGGAGGGAGGACAGAAGTGTTTGAGTTCATAATTATTGGGGCGTAACCACGGTTCGATATTTCTTTAATTTCTTTCAGGGGGAGGAGGGAATTGGGGAGGATTTAATTCGTCTTTCGCAATTCGTAGAGGTTTCGCAATGCCACGTCAATATGAAATTTGAAAAAAGAGGCCATTTTTGCGGTATCAACCCAACCAATTCTCAGCCCACCCCCTTTTTCAATTCAGAAATGGACGCCATCGACGGCCGACGCAGAATCGATCTCTCGACACCAGCGGCTGCCAATAAAACTTCGCAAGACTCTTAAGCAGAGGTTTTAACGACGATCCAGATGCCGCGAAAAACACGGCTCCATGCACTCTCGCGCCCGGCTTTGCCTTTTGGATCGCAAGCACGGTTAAAAACGCTAAATCCGCCCGATGCGGCTCATACCCTCGCGATGATCTCGCCCTATGTCGCCTTACGTTTGCACCGGGAGTATTCTGAAAAGTGCCGACATTTTCACGAACACCCATTCTTCGGTGCGGAAATTTGAGTAGAAAGTGTCGATCACGTTTAAGTTGCAGTGAAGGTGGTTCTGATGCCCGCCGCGCAACACAGAGCAATGATCACGAGGAGTTTATGACAAAAAAAATCCAGGGTCGGCAGTTTGCCGAATGCGACATTGAATCGCTCACTGCCAATTCCGAGCGCCACCAATGCCAAATCCTCGGAATTCATTTACCACAAAGTAAAAACGAACGGCGAACTTTATGACGCGATGCGTTTTTTTACGTAAAAGCTCGGGGAATTTAGAGGACCGTCCCTCGCAAAACAAGCATGGCCACTGAGAAATAGATTACGAGGCCGGTAACATCCACGAGCGTAGCGACGAAGGGGGCGCTGGAGGTGGCGGGGTCGAGACCTAGGCGGCGCAGGAAAATTGGGAGCATGGAACCGCAAATGGTGCCCCAGAGGACGACTCCGGTGACGGTAAGCCCGACGGTGATCCCGACGAGGGTGGAGTGGTCGCCGTACACGTTCGAAAATGACGACCAGATGATGATGCGCAGGAAGCCAATGACCCCGAGAAGGCCGCCGAGTAATAATCCCGAGGCGATCTCGCGGCGCATGACGCGCCACCAATCGGCCAGTGTGACCTCTCCGAGCGCCATTGCGCGGATGATGAGCGTGGAGGCTTGCGAGCCGGCGTTTCCACCGGCGGAAATGATGAGCGGGATGAAGAGCGCGAGGACGACGGCGCGGGCGAGTTCGTGCTCGAAAAATCCCATCGCAGTGGCGGTGAGCATTTCGCCGAGAAAGAGGATGACGAGCCAGACGGCACGCTTCTTAAAAAGCTCCAGGAGCGGGACATCCATGTAAGGATCGTCGAGAGCTTCGACGCCGCCGATTTTCTGGATGTCTTCGGTCGCTTCCGCTTCGGCGATGTCGAGAATGTCGTCGATCGTCACGATGCCGAGCAGTTTTTCCTGCGAATCGATCACCGGGAGAGTGGTGCGATCGTATTTTTTGAAAATCTCCACGGCCAAAGCCGCGTCGTCGGTGGCGCGCAGGGCTACGAAGGAGCTGTCGTGGATGTCCGAAACGCGACGGTCGAGCGGACTGAGCAGGATTTCGGCGATGCGCAAATCGTCGATGAGGCGGCCCGCGGTGTCCGTGACGTAGAGCGTGTGAAGCGTTTCGGAATCCTCGCCGTGCGTGCGGACGTAATCGAGCACTTGCTGCACGGTCCATTCGTCGCGGACGCGCAGGAGATCGGGCGTCATGAGGCGACCTACGCTGCCTTCGGGATAGTTGAGCAGGCTTTGCGCGATCGCTTTTTCTTCAGGAGAAAGAAGCTGCAACATGCGCGCGACGGCGGCTCCAGGGAGTTCTTCGAGCAGCGCGGTGCGGTCGTCCGCGGACATGTCGTTGAGGATGCGCGCGGCGTCGATCGTGCCCATCGCTTTCAGCACCGCCTGCTGCGCCTCGGGCTCCAAGTATTCGAGGACTTCCGTGGCCTGATCGTGCGGCAAAATGCGGAAGATCACCGCTTGATCCTCCTCGCCCATTTCGGTGATGATTTCTGCCACATCCGCCGGGGTAAAATCCTCCACGACCTCACGCAACGCCGCGAAATTTCGGGCGGCGATGAGTTCCTTGATTTCCGGGCCGATGAGGTTGCCGATCATGGGGCGGGTTTTGCGCGGGGGAATTGTGGGCGTCGAGCAAACAATCCGCGAAATTGGAAATCGAATCTGAAACCTGCGTTGAAAATTACCGCTGACGACACGGAGAACGCGGGAGACGCGCAAAAAGCACTTTGGAAAAGAGAACCAAGGCGCTCTGGCCCCGGCTCGTTTCGAGTGACTCACGCTTTTTCTCCTCGTCTGCGTTTTCCGCGTCTTCGGCGCATTCTGCGGTAATTCTTTCCGGCTTTTAGGTTCACTCACCTTCATTCGTCATTGCGGCGGCGGCGCGGGCGCGCATACGGTTTC